>CAYUFA010000060.1:0-15136 GCA_964443845.1 uncultured Ectothiorhodospiraceae bacterium | reverse complement strand
AGAACCAGTTGTTGTTCATCTCGTTGACCTTGTCGATCAGGATGAAACCGGGCTCGGCGAAATCGTAGGTGGAACTCATGATCATGTCCCACAGGCGCCGCGCCGGTATGGCCCGGTATACCTTGCAGGCGACCAGCCCGGCGTTGTTGGCGACGTAATCACCCTTGTACGGCCACTCGCGCCAGATCACCTGCTCCGGGTCGTTCAGGTCCATGCCGTCCTCGAGCTCCTGGCGGTTGATCGGAAAAGCCAGCTTCCAGTCTGCATCGGACTGCACCGCGTCCATGAATTCGGTCGTGATCAGCAACGACAGGTTGAACTGGCGCAGCCGCCCGTGCTCGCGCTTGGCGCGGATGAAATCCATGACGTCCGGGTGGCCGACGTCGAAGGTCGCCATCTGCGCGCCCCGGCGTCCACCGGCGGAGGAAACGGTGAAGCACATCTTGTCGTAGATATCCATGAACGACAGCGGACCGGAAGTGTAGGCACCGGCACCCGACACGTAGGCACCCCTGGGACGCAGCGTGGAAAACTCATAGCCGATGCCACAGCCGGCCTTCAGGGTCAGTCCCGCCTCGTGCACCTTTTCCAGGATGTCGTTCATCGAATCGTGCACGGTCCCCGAGACCGTGCAGTTGATGGTCGACGTGGCCGGCTTGTGTTCCTGCGCACCCGCATTGGAGGTAATACGACCGGCCGGAATTGCCCCGTGACGCAACGCCCAGAGAAATTCCCGGTACCAGTTCGCGCGCGCCTCGGGCGTGGCCTCGACATCGGCCAGGGCGCGCGCAACCCGCTGGTAGGTGGCATCGATGGTTTCGTCCACCGGCGTGCCGTCCTTGGCCGTCAGGCGGTACTTTTTCTCCCAGATATCGCGCGATGCCGGCTGCATCGGGATGGCCGCTACACTGGTCGGGACTGCTTCGAGGTGTGCAATCGTGGTCATAGTATCCTGTCATCCTCCCTTGTTACATTCTTGTACAGGAATCAGCCGTTTGCCCGCTTTCCAGGCGGAGACGCGGGATGGGGGTGGCTGGACGTGGGTCTAACACTACATCTTGTGTCGGGAGGTTGAGGGTATGCATCCGGAAACGACCTGTCAAGCAGATTTTATTCTGGCATAAAACTACTGATTATTCAATTTGTTAATTGAATCATGACAGGCTCTGACAGCGCCGTGGAGGGCGTCCCTGACAAAACAGTCAAACACTATATATTGTGTTTCTTATAAAGGCAGGCGCGGGTGACTGCCGCTGATTTCTAGACTTTTGTCCATGAAATCATCGGGCTGGATTCAGTGGGGGTGGGCATGATGCCCATGGTGGCCGGGAAACGCAAGCAGCAGCATCAGGCCGAGCAGGATCACCAGGATCCCCGCTACCCGACGCACCCGCACGTCACGCACCCAGTGGCCGACCAGGTCGAAGGTCACCCCGAGGGTGAGCAGGGTCGGCAGGGTACCGACCCCGAATACCAGCATGACCGCCGCACCGTTCAGCGCCGCCCCGCTCGCCATGGCCAGCGCCAGGGCCGAGTACACCAGACCGCATGGCAGCCAGCCCCATACCATGCCCAGCAGCAACGCCTGACCGGGATTCCGCACCGGAATCAGCCTGCGACCCAGTGGCTCGATCCGCTTCCACAGGCAGCTTCCGGCCCGCTCCAGCCAGCCCAGTGCATGCCACCAGCCGGCGAGATACACGCCCATCAGGATCATGATCACGCTGGCAATGACGTGCCCGAGAGGGAACCCCCCGGTCAGACCGAGCAGCCCGACCTGCTGGCCCGCCAGACCGGCCAGGAAACCGGCCAGCGTGTAACTGGAGATGCGTCCGAGGTTGTAGCCCAGCTGCATGACGAAGAGACGCAGACGGGCTTGCCGCAGCGGCGCGGCAAGCCCGGTGGTCAATGCGCCCACGATACCACCGCACATCCCGACACAGTGGGTGGCACCGAGCACACCGACGGTGAATGCGGCCCCAAGCGTTTCGAGGTTCATGAAGATGCAACCGGGTCTGTGCGGATTGCCGGCCGGCGCGGATCAGCGCAGGCTGCACCCGGTCGGCCTGAAACGCATCCTGGTGTGCGCGTTATTGCGCGGGCACCAGCTGCAGCGGGGTCGTCTGCGGGACGTGCAGGGTGCCGAACAGACGCCAGTCATCGGCTTCCAGCAGCACGTACCAGTGCCCTTGCGTCGGAGCCGCCAGGGTGCCGCGATAGTACCCTGAGCCGGCATGCACCAGGTCGAGCACCTTGTCGAGTCCGGCGCGCGTGGGATGCAACAGGGAAAAACGCAGATGGGCCGGCCAGCCACCCGCCATCGCACCGAGTCGTATATTCACCGCATTGGCAGCCGACTCCAGGGAAATGGTCGCGTTCACCCCACGGCGCAGGGCCGCCTTGTCGCGCGCGAGATCCAGATTGATCTCCTTGCCGCGCTCGTAGTAGTCATCGACGACGAGGCCGTCGTTGGTCTTGATCGCCAGCCAGAGTATAAGCACCCCGCTGACTACGGCGGCCATCGGCAGCGCGATCAGCAACCATACCCAGGGTTCGGAATACCAGCGTTTCTGCATCGTAGTGTTCATCTTGCGAGTGAATCCTAGTGAGGCCCGAGGAAGCGTGCGGGTTCGGTTGCGGACAGGGCCGGGTTGTCATCCGCAACCAGGTCAAACGTGATCTGGGTGCTGCGTGTCTTCAGTTCGTCTTCATCGACCTGCAGGCGGACCGGCAGTTCCAGTACGTCCCCGGAGTCGACGCGGATCTCGGGCAGGTCCATCTTCATCTGCATGCCGGGAATCCCGCTGACTTTCAGCCGGAAGCGATGCGCGGCAGCGTCCATATTGAGTATCTTCAGGGTATAGACGTTCTCGATCTGCCCTTCATCGGTCTCCCGGTAGAGCTGGTTACGGTCACGGATCACGTCCAGACCCAGCGCGACACGGGTGGTGAACGACCAGGCGAACATGCCCATGATGCCCGCCAGAATCAGGGCATAGATCACCACGCGCGGGCGCACGATGTGACTCTGCTTGCCCTCCATGGTGTTTTCCGTGGTGTACTTGATGAGTCCTTTTTCGTAACCCATCCTTTCCATCACGTCATCGCAGGCATCGATACAGGCCGAACACGCGATGCACTCGTACTGCAGCCCGTTGCGGATATCGATACCGGTCGGGCACACCTGCACGCACATCGTGCAGTCGATACAGTCACCCAGCCCAAGTGCCTTCGGATCGGCGCTACGCTTGCGTGATCCGCGCGGTTCGCCACGGGTCTCGATGTAGGAGACGATCAGGGTATCCTTGTCGAACATGGCGCTCTGGAAGCGGGCATACGGACACATGTACTTGCACACCTGTTCCCGCATCCAGCCGGCGTTGCCGTAGGTGGCGAAACCGTAAAAGATCACCCAGAAAGTTTCCCAGGGCCCGAGGTTGAAGGTCAGCATCCGGTGACCGAGCTCGAGGATCGGGGTGAAATAGCCCACGAAGGTGAACCCGGTCCACGCCGAGAAAGCTCCCCACAACAGGTGCTTGGCGGCCTTGATGCCGAACTTGCGGACATTCATCGACTGCGCATCCAGCTTCTGCTGGCGCATGCGGTCGCCTTCGACCTTGCGCTCGATCCACAGGAAAGCCTCGGTCCAGACCGTCTGCGGGCAGGCATAGCCGCACCATACGCGGCCGGCCAGCGCGGTCACGAAAAACAGGGTGAGCCCGGCGATGATCAGCAACGCGGCAAGATAGATGAAATCCTGCGGCCAGAGCGTGATGAAGAAAATGTGAAACTTGCGGGCGGGCAGA
Source organism: uncultured Ectothiorhodospiraceae bacterium (assembly GCA_964443845.1). Lineage (GTDB taxonomy): Bacteria > Pseudomonadota > Gammaproteobacteria > UBA9214 > UBA9214 > UBA9214. The sequence continues at coordinate 11,330 of CAYUFA010000060.1, read as the reverse complement.
TCCAGCAGCAATGCCTGCTGACCGTCCCACTGCAGCCAGGGCATGACGTAATAGATGCCCAGCAGCCCAAGCACGCCAAGCACGCGCAGCCGTGCGAACAGGCCGTGCACCTCGCGTGGATAGATCTTTTCCGTCTTGGCGTAAAGGGACCGGGCGACCTCTTCATCAGCGGCACCGGAGCCGCCGGAGATTTGCGGGTTGGCTGCAGCCATGTGCCGGCCTTACTTGCCGGGGTTTTCCCGGTCACGGGCCATACAGTTGGTAATGGCGAAATACAGGGTACCAATACCCGAGATGGTTGAGATCAGCCAGAAACACAGAAAACCGATGGAATAGATACCGAGGCGGCTTACCCCGGTATCCTTCCCGAACGGGTACAGGTCCTGCGGATCGAAGGCGGAGAAAAACAGCCCGGTGGCGATGATCGCCACCAGGAAAGAAGGCCACAGTACGGCGATGCATTTCTGCGACCTGGGGATCCGTTTCTCCGCCACGATATGACCTTGCCCCGTTGAGTTACTTTGCACCCGTCTGGCCGTGGGACAGGCTGTATACGTAGGCTGCCAGCAGGTGCACCTTTTCCTTGCCGAGGAACTCGCGATGCGCCGGCATTTTGCCGTTGCGGCCCTTCGCGATCGTCTCCATGACCGCCTTCTTCGAGCCGCCATACAACCAGATATTGTCGGTCAGGTTCGGGGCACCCATGGCGTGATTGCCCTTGCCGTCGGGACCGTGGCAGGCCACGCAATACGTGGCGAACTTCTCCTTGCCGCGCGCCGCCGCTGCTGCGTCCACCTTGCGGCCGGAAAGCGACAGCACGTATTCGGCCACGTCGGATACGCCGGCCTCGCCGCCAAGCACCTGTTCCCACGCCGGCATGACACCGTTGCGGCCATCGAGGATGGTCTGCTGGATGGTGTCCGGTTCACCGCCATAGAGCCAGTCGTGATCGCGCAGGTTGGGGAATCCACGGGCACCGCGCGCATCGGAGCCGTGACATACGGCGCAGTAGCTCACGAACATCCGCTCGCCCATGCGCCGCGCCGCCGGATCAGCCGCCACCGCGGCGATATCCATATTCGCGTAGCGCTTGAAGAGCGGACCGTACTCGGCGTCCGCCTTGTCCATCTCCTGCTGGTACTGTCCGGCCGAGGTCCAGCCAAGCAGTCCCTTGAAGGAACCCAGTCCCGGATAGAGGATCAGGTAGCCGATGCCGAAGAACAGCGTGATGTAGAACATGTTCAGCCACCAGCGCGGCAGCGGGTTGTTCAGCTCGACCAGGTTCTCGTCCCAGACGTGGCCCATCTCCTTGCCTTCCTGGTCGGGATGCATGTCGACGGACAACCAGCGGATCAGCAGAAAGCAGGCGATGATCCCGAGGACGGTCGGGATGATGATGTAAAAGTTCCAGAAGCCGCTGGTGAAATCAGCCATGGGAATTCTCCTTGGAGATGTTATTTGCTTCGAACGGCGTATCGTCTTCGTCGAATGGCAGGTTTGCGGCCTCGTCAAACCGCTGCTTGCGCTTGCCGCTCCACGCCCATATCACGATGCCGATGAACAGCACGGTGACAACCACGGTCCAGACTGACTGGATGACAATGATGTCCATAACCCTTTATCTCCGCGTCTTGATAGCGGTACCGAGCCCCTGCAGGTATGCAATCAGTGCGTCCACCTCCGTCTTGCCCTTCAGCTCGGCCGGGGCATTCGCGATCTCCTGATCGGTATAGGGCGAGCCCAGCATGCGCATCACCTCCATCTTCTTCTTGATGTGCGATGCGTCAACCGGTGTTTTTTCCAGCCATGGGAAACCCGGCATGATCGATTCCGGCACCACGTCACGCGGGTTGTGCATGTGCACCCGGTGCCACTCGTCGCTGTAGCGGCCGCCGACACGCGCCAGGTCCGGCCCGGTGCGCTTGGAACCCCACTGGAACGGGTGGTCGTAGACGAACTCTCCCGCCACGGAATAGTGGCCGTAACGTTCGGTCTCGGCCCGGAACGGACGAATCATCTGCGAATGGCAAAGATAGCATCCCTCGCGTACGTAGATATCGCGCCCGACCAGCCGCAGCGGCGTGTAAGGCTTCAGCCCCGCGACCGCTTCCGTGGTGGAATGCTGGAAAAACAACGGCACGATCTGGACCAGGCCGCCGATGGAGACCACCACGGTGATCAGGATGATCATCAGACCGATATTTTTTTCTACCTTCTCATGCCCTGTAGCCATGATCGTCTCCTCAGTGTGCCGCCGCCGGTTCAGGGATGGTGCCTACAGCCGGTTTCGCACCGGCAATGGTCTTGAGAATGTTCCAGGCCATCACCAGGGTTCCGCCCAGGAAGAGCACACCGCCCAGGAAACGCACGATGTAGTACGGATGCACCGCCTGGACCGACTCCACGAAGCTGTAGGTCAGGGTGCCGTCCGAGTTGGTCGCGCGCCACATCAGCCCCTCCATGATGCCGGCCACCCACATCGAGGCGATATACAGCACGATGCCGATGGTCGCGGTCCAGAAATGCACCTCGACCAGCTTCAGGCTGTACAGCTCACGATTGAACAGGCGCGGGATCAGGTAGTACATGCTGCCCATGGAGACCAGCGCCACCCAGCCCAGCGCGCCGGAGTGCACATGGCCGATGGTCCAGTCGGTATAGTGCGACAGCGCGTTCACGGTCTTGATGGACATCATCGGACCTTCGAAGGTGGACATGCCGTAGAACGAGATCGACACGATCAGCAGGCGCAGCACCGGGTCGGTACGCAGTTTTTCCCAGGCCCCGGACAGCGTCATGATGCCGTTGATCATGCCGCCCCAGCTCGGTGCCAGCAGGATCAGTGACATGACCATGCCCAGCGACTGGGTCCAGTCCGGCAGCGCCGTGTAGTGCAGGTGGTGCGGGCCCGCCCAGATGTAGGTGAAGATCAGCGCCCAGAAATGCACCACGGACAGGCGGTAGGAGTACACCGGGCGCCCGGCCTGCTTCGGTACGAAGTAGTACATCATGCCCAGGAAGCCCGCGGTCAGGAAGAAGCCCACCGCATTGTGCCCGTACCACCACTGCACCATGGCGTCCTGCACCCCGGCATAGACCGAGTAGGACTTGGTCAGCGAGACCGGGATTTCCGCGCTGTTGACTACATGCAGGATCGCGATGGTGATGATCATCGCCCCGTAGAACCAGTTCGCGACGTAGATATGCTGTACGCGGCGCTTCGCAATCGTTCCGAAAAACACGATGGCATAGGCGACCCACACCACGGTGATCAGGATATCGATCGGCCATTCCAGCTCGGCGTACTCCTTGCCGGAGGTGATGCCCAGCGGCAGGGTGATGGCCGCCAGCAGGATGATCAGCTGCCAGCCCCAGAAGGTGAAAGCGGCGAGCTTGTCGCTGATCAGGCGCACGTGACAGGTGCGCTGCACCACGTAGTAGGAAGTCGCAAACAGGGCGCAACCGCCAAAGGCGAAGATCACGGCATTGGTGTGCAGCGGCCGCAAACGGCCGAAGCTCAGCCAGGGGGTATCGAAATTCAGCACCGGCCAGGCAAGCTGCCCGGCGATCAGTACCCCCACCGCCATGCCGACGATCGCCCATACGATGGTCATGATGGCGAACTGGCGCACCACGGTGTAATTGTAGGTTTGCTGGTCGTTCATGCTGGACTCCCTTGCTCAATCCAATTGAATTCGGCCTTACTGCTATCAGTTATTTTCGCCCTGCGTGGCATGACAGGACCTGGTACTGCCCGGTGGTGAAGTTTGGTCCGAACCCGTTCATCCCCCCGGATAGCCGCCGGCACCACGGCACAACCGAGCCGCGGCAGGTGCACGCCGGCCCTCCCACACACCCGTCCTGACGGGCACTTGACTAGTTCTGCTGCGGCTCGACCCGGACCCGCGCGTCGCGCTGCATGGTCCGCGCCATCTCCCTGTTGATGATCCGAGTATGTGCAGCGCAAGCTGTACACGATCGGATCGCCAGTATCCGTCAGGGCACCTGCCGATTCAAGCTGGCGAAATCAACCCTGCCCGCCCGAAAAAAAACCTCCATGCCCGGGCTCGAGCAACACCGGGTGCATGCCGTCCGGGATGGAAAGGCAGCCCTGGTCCGGGCATCGATGCCGGGGACCCGGTTCATGAAATTCATCATGAAATGAAACACTTACCATCCACGCACCAGCCGGCAGCTCTGCCAGAAAGAGTGGAACGTATTATTTGCATGCAGGTTGGGGAACTATTTGATCTATATCAAACCATAAGAAAATTAGAATACGCGTTCCTGAACCGGCCGTTTGACGGTAGTCTATGCAGTGCACATGGTAGCTACCCACATTTCCGATCCCCCCGAACCACGCATGGAACCCGCCGTTTCCCTGAACCGACCGGTTCCGGCCGCTCCCGGACACCCCGGTGCGGTACCGGCCCCGGATTGCTGCTATCACTGTGGCCTGCCGGTACCCGCCGGCCTGGATCTGCAGGTCACAATTCAGGGCATGGCACGCCCGATGTGCTGCGCCGGGTGCCAGGCGGTGGCACAGGCCATCGTTGCCGCCGGACACAGCGATTTCTATCGCCACCGCACCCAGGCTTCCGCCACCGGCGCCGAACTGGTCCCGGATTTCATCCAGCAGACCCGGATCTACGATCATCCGCAGGTGCGCAAATCCTTTGTGCGCGACACCGGCGCGCACGAGCACGAGGCTGCACTGATCCTGGAGGGCATCGTATGCGCCGCCTGTGTGTGGCTGAATGAACGCCATATCCGCCAGCTGCCGGGCGTGCTGGATGTACAGGTCAACTACGCCACGCACCGGGCCCGCGTACGCTGGGATGACACACGCATCCAGCTCAGCGAAATCCTGCAGGCGATCCAGCGCATCGGCTATACCGCACACCCCTACGATCCGGCACAGCAGCAGCAGGCCCGTGAGCGGGAACGCAGCGTGCTGTTGCGTCGCATCGGTATAGCGGGCGTGCTGGGCATGCAGGTCATGATGCTGGCGCTGGCGCTGTACGTGGGCGAGTGGAAAGGCATGGAGGATAATTTCACGCTCCTGTTCCGCTGGACCGGACTGCTGCTGACCACGCCGGTGTTGCTGTACTCCGGCCTGCCCTTCCTGCGCGGCGCCTGGCGCGACCTGCGCAACCGCAGCGTCGGCATGGACGTACCGGTCGCACTCGGTATCCTGGTGGCCTACGGCGGCAGCGTGCACACCACGCTGACCGGACGGGGCGAGGTGTACTACGACTCCGTGGTCATGTTCATCTTCTTCCTGCTGGTCAGCCGGTATTTCGAGATGGTTGCGCGCAAGCGTGGTGCGGAAAGCGCGGAGAGCCTGGCCCAGGGCCTGCCGGCCATGGCCACACGACTGACCGACAGCACGTCCGACAGCGGACAGGAAATCGTCCCGGCAATCGAGTTGCACCCCGGTGACCGCGTGCTGGTCAAACCCGGTGCGACCGTGCCGGTGGACGGCACGATCGAGTCCGGGCATTCCGGCGTCAGCGAGGCACTGCTCAGCGGTGAAAGCACGCCACTGCAGAAGTCGCCGGGAAACGCCCTCATCGGCGGCAGTATCAACATGGACAGCCCGCTGGTCATGCGCGTCGAGCGGACCGGCCAGGACACCGTACTGGCAGAGATCACGCGCCTGCTGGAAAACGCCCAGTTGCAGAAGCCCGCGCTCACGCGACTCGCCGACCGTATCGCGGCCGGCTTTGTTACCGCTGTCCTGCTGCTCGCCGGACTCACCGGCCTGTACTGGTGGCAGCATGACCCGCAACACTGGTTACCGGTGCTGATATCGGTGCTCGTGGTCACCTGCCCCTGCGCACTGTCCCTGGCCACACCCACGGCCATCAGCGCTGCCACCGGCACGCTGCTGGGCCGCGGCGTGCTCGCGACCGGCGGCGCGCGACTGGAAACGCTGGCGCGCGCCACCCATGTGGTATTCGACAAGACCGGCACCCTCACCGAGGGTGTGCCCCGGGTGGTCGATGTGCAGACGGATTCACCACTCGGCCGTGCAGCCCTGCTGGAAATCGCCGCGGCACTCGAATCCCACTCGGAACACGCCGCTGCGCAGGCCATCATCAGCCACGCCGGACCTGCCCGTCGCGTCGCACACGACCTCCGCAATCATCCCGGCGCCGGTGTCAGCGGCTCCGTCAATGGTACCGAGTGGTTCCTCGGCAATGCCGGTTTCGTGCAGGCAAACTGTAGCGGCGCACGACCGCAGGACGACACGCAGGCCGATACGCAGATCTTTCTCGCGGATGCCCGCCGCGTCCATGCACGCTTTTCCCTGCGCGACGAGATCCGTGCTGACGCAGCCACCACCGTCCGCCAGCTGCAAGAGGCCGGACTGGACGTGATCCTGATGAGCGGAGACCATCGCGCGGCCGCCCGTGCGGTCGCCGACCGGCTGGGAATCACCACGGTGTTTGCCGACATGAAGCCGGCGGACAAGCTTGCGGAGGTGCAACGCTTGCAACGGGCCGGCAACGTGGTGATCATGGCCGGGGACGGCATCAATGACGCACCGGTGCTTGGTGCCGCCGATATTTCCGTTGCCATGCAGGCGGCTGCCAACATCACGCAGGCCGGCGCGGACATGATCCTGCTGGGTGACCAGCTGCAGGTCATCGCCGGCGCCCTGCAGCTGGCCCGGCGCAGCATGCGGATCATCCGCCAGAACCTGGCCTGGGCGATCGGTTACAACCTGGTGGCCCTGCCCGCGGCTGCACTGGGCTTTGTCGCCCCGTGGATGGCCGCCATCGGCATGTCAACCAGCTCGCTGCTGGTGGTAATCAACGCACTGCGCCTGACCCGGAGCTCCGCATGGACATCATCTACCTCCTGATACCGCTGTCACTCGTGCTGATCGGACTGATCGTCTGGATGTTCGTATGGGCCATCCGCTCCGGCCAGTTCGACGATCTGGAGGGACCGGCGCACCGTATCCTGATGGATGACGATGACATCGTGAAGCCCCCGCCGGACGAGACCCCGTAACGGCGCCCGCAAACGGGACGACCCGGTCGGATCATTCCTGGATCACCAGCTGAATGGGGATGATCGATCAGACGGCACAGCCCGTCCCGCAATCAAGGAAGATGACGAGGGTACCCACCCGGCCGGAACCGGAATCCTGCGCGAGCCGCCACATGTCAAACCGCATGCAGGACACCCCGGCGCAGACCCGAGGTACAGCGAAACCGCATCGTACCGCCCGACAGTCAGGCCGTACCCGTTTGCTGAGGTAGCATCAGGAAGTAGATCCGCTCGAACCCCTCCCCGGCCAGTAACCGGGCTGCGCGAATACCGGACACACCCCGGTTGCCGCACAGTATCACCGCCGCATGCCGGTCGAGGTGGCGGTGATCATGCCCCAGCGCCTCCATGGGCAGGTTACGCGCACCCGGCAGGGACCCTCGCCGAAAGTCCTCCGCAGGGCGGATATCGACCAGCTGACCGCCTTGTGCCAGCAATGCCGAGGCGTATTCCGGCACCAGGCTTTCCCGGCAGGCCAGCTGCAGGTGGTGGGCGGCGAGGCTCACGGCCTGCCTCTGCGGGAAGTTTCGGCGGGAACCCGCTCGGGCGTGGGCTTCATCACGTAAACCCTGACCATGCAGAAACGGATGAACAGGTACAGGGCGATCACGAAGATGATCAGTGCAGTTATCGTCAGGCTATCGATGTACATGGGACACCTCCTTTAAGCCTCAAACTACAGTCAGTGCTTATATTAGCATATACTGATCATTAGTCAATGAAAAACACCCGAAGTTCCCCCGGTACCTGGAAAATATTTCATTTATATTCAATTAGTTGAAAAATTTCCCGGGGGTGCGCAGGAGATTGCCGGCAATCCCGGGCGGGAGTCGGATGACGGGCCGGTCAAACCGGGCGAGCACCGGTTGCTGGCGTGTGCGCCGTGGCGACCGGGGCGGGCGGCCACGCCGGAGCGCGAGTCGGATGACGGCTGGCGTTTACTCCCCGGAGTGTTTGCGGGATGGCTTTTCAGCATCATCCCCCATCGGGCCTCCACACAGGGAAAACACACAGAAACGCACGATCACTGCCAGGGTGGCGACGAAGATCACGAGCGCGATGATCGTCAGACGGTCAATGTACATCACGGCCTCCAGGAACATCCTTGGTGTTGTTCCAGGGTGCGATATATAGCATATAAATATATTATTATATGTGTGTTCCCGCACAGAAAACCGAAATGTAGCCTTGCGTATAAGATATTGATATTTCAGGAATGATTGTCAAATCACCGGCGCACCAGGCCAGTGCGATCCCGGGTTATTGTCGTGAATCCACTGCCCGCAAACGGGGCGTCAGGTCGTCAGGCGCCGGTAGATATCCGACACTTTCAGCGGCAGCTTGCGTACCTCGTCGATGACGGCGTAGTTCACCGCACCATACATGTGCGGCAGGTAATCCCTCGCCTCGGTATCGATGGTGATGCAGAAGGAATGGATGCCGTTGCGACGCGCCTCGATGAGGGCCTGGCGCGTATCCTCGATGCCGTAGGCACCGCGGTAGGTATCGTAGTCATCCGGCTTGCCGTCAGAAAGCGTGATGAGCAGCCTGGTGCGCGCCTCCACCTCGCCCAGCAGGTGGCACAGGTGGCGGATGGTCACGCCCATGCGCGTGTAGTCCCTGGGACGAATCCCGGCAATGCGCCCGCGCACCGCATCCGTGTAGGGCTCGTCGAAACGCTTCACCCGGTACACCTCGCAGCGCTTGCGCGTCATCCCGGAAAATCCGTAGATGGCGTAGCGATCGCCCAGCGTCTCCAGTGCCTCACACAGCAACACCAGCGATTCCCGCTCGGCATCGTTGATCCAGCCCTTGGTCGATCCACTCATGTCGACCATGAACATCACCGCGATATCACGCTCCAGCTTGTGCATCTTGGTGAACAGCCGCTCGCTCATCTCCATGCCCATGGTGGTGTCCGCCCAGGCCTCCACCAGTGCATCGATATCGACGTTGTCGCCGTAGGGCTGTTTCTTGAGCAGCTTGTCCTCGCCCCGCAAGGCCTCGAACGTGCGCCGCAGGTGCGCCGCCAGGCCACGGTACTTGACCAGGGTGTCGCTGACGAAGGTGTCATCGGCGGGGCTGATCTCGAGTTCGCGCAACACCGCCCAGTTCTTGCGATAGTTCTGGCGCTCGTAATCCCATTCGTTGTAGAGGAACGCACCTTCCTCGTGGTAGGTACCCTTCCACACGTCCTCGGCACTCTGCGCTGCCAGCGCCGCGGCGCTATAGGCACCTTCACCCGCCGCGTACAGGTAGTCCTCGGGAATCCGGCCGAGGTCCTGGAAGATCGAGGCCATGGTACCCCGCACGTGGTCCGGCGGTGCCACCGGCTTGCCGTCCAGTTCCATCTCGTAGACGAAACCGCCGGGGTGCTCGTCCGCATCCACCTGGCGCAGCTCGAACGGCAGACGGCGCGCTTCGGCTTCGGTATCCGCCGTGACCGGCGCCGTTTCCGCCCCATGCAGTTCCTGCTCCAGGCGCAGCAGGTGCAGGCGCAAGGCCTGGCGGTCCGCCGCAATGCGTGCCTTGCGCACCTTGTCCACCCGCTCCGGCTGCAGGACACCCTGGTAAAGCACCGTAGCGGGCAGAGGACGGTCGATCATGCGGTCCAGCCAGACCAGCGTGTCCTGCACGCCGGCCTCGCGGCGCGCCAGGTGCCGTGCCGCCTCCGTCCAGTCCGGATCCAGGGCCACACGGCTCGCGGCGCGGAAGCGCTCGATGTCCCGGTACACCCCCGGCAGCAACTCGTGGATACGCGCATCCAGGCGCAGGGTCTCCAGCGCATGAAAGCAGGCCAGCGCGCGCGCGCGATCCGTAAACCGGCCGAACACCCCGTCCGGATCGATGCGCCAGGTGCCGTACCAGGTCTGCGCCCACTGGTGCACCACCATCGCCTTGTAGAGCCGGAAATTATCTTCGTTGCCGTCGAACCACGATACCGTGGGCGGGAGAAAGATCGTCTCGGTATCGGTGTAACACTGCTCACCACAATCGATTTTCAGCGCACGGCCGTTCAGACCGTGCACGAACCTCTCCAGCACGTTGACCACGTCCTCGAACGCCACACCGCTGGCACGGGCCTTGTAGGCACGGGCAAAGGTCTCCACGTCCCGGAATGCAGTCACCGCCGGGTGCAGGCCCTTCGTGTCGTAGATGTCCATGCACGCCAGCAGCCAGGCCTCGACCCCGGCGAGATCCATCAGGCGCAGGGCCGGACACACGTGGGAAACGAAGTTCAGCGCCATGCCGGAACTGGTGCGTGCCACGACGCTCACCCAGTGCAGCACGAAGTCCTGCTGCGCACGCGTGAATTCCGCCAGCGCACGCGCCGGTTCTTCGGCCGCCCCGAGCGAGATCATGTGGATATCGAGCCGTTCCTCGAGTTGCGCGGCCGTCAGGGGCAGACCGCTGGTCTGCAGGAACTCGGTGGCGTCATACCAGCGGGCTGCGACGCCACCCGGCAGCACCCGTCCGTCGGTACTGCGGGTTCCGAGGGTCAATGGCTCGATGGTGCAGCCGGGCAACGCCTCGCGCAGCAACTGCCCGAGCCCTTCGGCTTTCCACGTAATGGCACCACTGTCGGTGGAGAGCCACACCCCGAGGCAGTCCTTTGTGGTCAGCCGGGGCAGGTATTTCACCAGCCGCGCCATATCCACCTCGCGGTCCCAGAACTGTCCGCGCGGACCGTGGCCGGTCGGGGGAATCGGCAGGATCACGAGATCGAAACGCAACTGGCGCCGCAGCAGGTCCTCGACGAAATCCATGACGTTCTCGCGCACGTACTCGATGTGCTGCGTGCCGGCGATTTCCTGCGCCAGTGCCAGCATGTCCGCACCGGCGTCCACGTGCACCACGCTCGCGCCGGCCTGCAGCGCCTGCGCGGATACATAACCATTGCCACCGAACAGGTTGAGCACACGGATGTCTTCGAGGTCGTAGCAGCCCTCGATGCGCTGGCGGATCCATTGGGCACAGACGATGTCCCGGCTTTTCAGCCCGACCTGCCCGCGCGCGCCCAGCCGGCACAGCACCGCCTGGTCGCCCACCCGGACCGTCCACTCGCGTGGCAGCCCGGAGCAGGTGGGTTCCCAGTGACCACGCACGCCGATGTCGTCCACGAAGACCCAGTCGGCGTTCCAGTTACTCTCCGCCGGCAGCCCGGTGGCCAGCCGGTCCGGACTTTCCACCAGGTACTCGCCCCAGCGCTCCAGCTTGCGGCCCGCCCCGAAATCGACCAGCGTGTAGTCGTCCAGCGGGGTCGTGAC
>CAYUFA010000059.1:0-15273 GCA_964443845.1 uncultured Ectothiorhodospiraceae bacterium | reverse complement strand
CGGCGTCGATGCCAACGCCCTGCAGCGTCCCAAGCGCTTCTTTGGCGCCGCGCGCAACATCGAGGAAGGCGGCAGCCTCACCATTCTCGCCACGGCGCTGATCGATACCGGATCGCGCATGGACGACGTGATCTACGAGGAATTCAAGGGTACCGGCAACCACGAGATTCATCTCGACCGCCGCATCGCCGAAAAGCGCGTTTACCCGGCCATCAACCTGAACCGTTCCGGCACGCGCCGCGAGGAACTGCTGACCGACCCCAAGGAACTGCAGAAGATGTGGATCCTGCGCAAGCTGCTGCACCCGATGGACGAACTGGCCGCGATGGAGTTCCTGCTCGACAAGCTCAAGGCCACCAAGAACAACGCCGAGTTCTTCGACTCGATGCGGCGCTAGGGATCGCCTTCCCTCCCCATATCCAGCGGTCGACGTCCGCTCCTGCGCAGTGCCCCGATCCGGGCAGGCGCGCCGGCGCGCAGATCAAATCCCCGGCATCGCGAGCGCAGCGCGGCAATCCCGTGGTGACGGGAATTGCGGATTGCACCGCGCACACCTCACCGGCCCGGCGCGAAGCATGCGCTACCGGGTGACTACATCGATGCACCCAGGTTGCGCAGACGGTTGATGCGCAGTTGCAGCGGCGGGTGGGTCGCGTACAGGCGGCTGCTCCGCTCCGTGAAATTGCGGAACGGGTTGACGATGAACATATGCTGGGTGGCGCGGTTGGCGCCCCGGAACGGCTCGGCACTGGCACCCAGCTTTTCCAGCGCCGAGATCAGCCCCTGGGGATGCCGGGTCAGGCGCACGCTGGTGGCATCGGCCAGAAATTCGCGCTGGCGTGAAACCGCAAACTGCACCAGCATGGCGAACATCGGTGCCAGCGCCGCGAACACCACCAGCACCAGCAGGATGAACGGCGCACCCGCGCTGCCCCGCCCCGAACCGCGCGAGTTACCCGAAAAATACAACGCCCGCAACGCACCGTCGCTGACCAGTGCGATCAGTCCGACGATCACACCGACCGCAGTGGCGTAGCGGATGTCCCAGTTGACGATGTGCCCCATCTCGTGCCCGATCACGCCCTGCAGTTCTTCCCGGTTCAGGCCGTTCAGCAGGCCGCGGGTCACGCAGATGACGGCACGTGACGGGTTCATTCCGGTGGCAAACGCATTCATTGCGCCGGTCTCGAGCACGAACACCCGGGGCCTGGGAATGCCGGCGGCAATGGCCATTTCCTCCACGACGTTGTGCAGTACCGGTTCCTCGGCCGGTCTCACCTCGACGGCACCGGTCAGCGACAGCACCAGGCGATCACCGCCGTGGAAGGCAACCCACGACCAGACGGCACCCACCGTCAGCAGGACGAAGGCCGTGCGCACCCCCCAGAGGCTGAGAAACCAGACATCGGTCGCCGGCGCGGGGATACCGCGGATCACCAGTTGCAGACTCCATCCGCACAGGTAACCGAGGATCACCAGGATGGCCAGCAGGGAGAACACCAGGCGTCGCGTCGCACGCCGGTTGGCCCTGGCCGCCGCCAGGAAGTCGGTACGGTGCAGGACCTTGCCGGCGGGCCTGGCCGGTTCCGGTGCAGCCCGGGCCAGCAGTGCCCCGCACTGGACACACTTGCCCGCACCGGCCTTGTTGACGGCGCCACACTCCGGGCAGTTCATCGTGGCTGGGGACGGCATGGTCCGGCATGACGCGCTCCCGGCAGGCCGGGAGCGGCCGTATCACCGCAGATTCACGGCCGGTACCGCCGATTCCCCTTCCGGCACCTCGAAATAGGTGGCCTGTTTGAAATGGAACATGCCGGCGATGAGATTGGACGGGAAGGTCTCAACGCTGTTATTCAAGGCCATCACGCTGTCGTTGTAGAACTGGCGCGAGAAGGCGATCTTGTTCTCGGTTGCGCTCAGTTCCTCCATCAGGCGCGCGACATTTTCGTTTGCCTTCAGGTCGGGGTAGTTCTCCATGAGCGCGAACAGCTTGCCCATGGCACCGCTCAGCACGCCCTCGGCCGCGATTGCCGTTTCCGGCGTGGTCGCGCTGACCGCCTGGTTGCGCGCCTGGATGACCTTGTTCAGTGTCTCCTGCTCGTAGGACATGTAGTCCTTGACCACTTCGACCAGGTTGGGGATCAGGTCATGCCGGCGTTTGAGCTGGACGTCGATCTGGCGCCAGGCATTCTGCACCTGGTTTCTCAGGTTGACCAGGGTATTGAACAGCAGCACGCCCCAGAGCGGCACAGCGACAATCAGCGCGACAACAATCCAGCCCAGAATTTTCATGACGCTCTCCTTGATTGATCCGGAACGTGATTCGCGCAGCGTGACTGGTCAATGGGCTCGGGTTGTGCGGTAACTGCCTGCTACCCGGTTCAAATCACCCTTCACCTTTCACGTTTCACATCTCACGTCTCAGCTTCACGCTGAACCGCACGGTATCCGATATCGGTGCGGTAGTGCACGTCCGGCCAGTGAATACGGTCGACACAGGCGTAGGCCTGGCGTTGCGCAGCGGCGATCGTGTCACCCAGCGCACAGACGCACAGAGCGCGGCCACCGTCGGTCAGCAGCGTGCCATTCTGCGCGCGCGTAGCGGCGTGGAACACCTTGCAGGGCATATCGTCCGGCAGTGGCAACCCCTGAATCACGTCTCCCGTGCGGTAACTGCCGGGATATCCGCCCGCCGCCATCACCACGCCCAGCGCTGCGCGCGCATCCCACTCGGCTTCCACCCGGTGCAGGCGTCCATCCAGGGCCGCGTTGCACAAGGCAACCAGGTCGGAGCGCATGCGGCACATCACCGGCTGGGTCTCCGGGTCACCGCAGCGGACATTGAACTCGAGCACGTTCGGCGTGCCATCCGGGCCGATCATCACGCCGGCATACAGAAACCCCGTGAAGGGATGGCCTTCGGCCGCCATCCCGCGCACGGTGGGCAACATCACATCCTGCATGATCCGCTCGTGGATGGCCGGGGTCACGACGGGTGCCGGTGAACAGGCGCCCATGCCACCGGTATTCGGTCCGGCATCCCCGTTGTCCCGCGCCTTGTGGTCCTGGGAGGTTGCCAGAGGCAGGCAGTGTTCCCCGTCCACCATGGCAATGAAGCTGGCTTCCTCGCCGGCCAGGAATTCCTCGATCACCACGCGCTGGCCGGCATCACCGAAGGCATTGCCGGCCAGCATGTTCCGTACGGCCGCGATGGCCTCCTCCGTGGTCTGTGCCAGGACCACGCCCTTGCCGGCCGCCAGCCCGTCCGCCTTGACTACCATCGGTACGGCGTGTGCGCGGAGATACTCCACCGCCGGGGGGATTTCCGTGAAGGTGGCATACCCGGCCGTGGGAATGTTATGGCGGGCCAGAAAATCCTTGGTGAACGACTTGGAACCTTCCAGCTGTGCGGCCATGCGGGTCGGGCCGAAACAGCGCAGTCCCAGTGCATGGAAATGGTCCACGATACCGCGCACCAGCGGCACCTCCGGGCCCACGATGGTCAGGCCGATATCACGCGCCTGCACCAGGGCGGCAAGTGCATTGAAGTCCAGCATGTTGACCGGGACGTTCTCGATGCCCGGCTCCTGCGCGGTGCCCGCATTGCCGGGTGCGACCAGGACCTGACCGGCGAGCGGTGACTGCGCCACCTTCCAGGCCAGTGCATGTTCGCGTCCGCCAGCGCCGATGATGAGGATGTTCATGGGTGTTTATACCTGATCAATGGCCACGCAATACACGCGGGTTGGGCTGAGCTCGCGAAGTCCAGCGTTCAGCCCAACCCGCAACCGGAGCCGTCCGCCGGCGCAAGCCAGAGATTCTTCCGTGTGCTTCCGTGACCATTGCCATTGATGAACGCCCGCCTTGGGGAAACCGCCTTCCCGATCAGTGCCGGAAATGACGCATGCCGGTAAACACCATGGCGATGCCGTGTTCATCCGCCGCGGCGATGACTTCCTCGTCGCGCACGGAACCGCCCGGCTGGATCACTGCCACGATCCCGGCCTCCGCCGCCTGGTCAATGCCGTCCCGGAAGGGAAAGAAGGCATCGGAAGCCATGACCGAGCCACGCACCTCCAGGCCTTCGTCCGCCGCCTTGAGTGCGGCCAGCTTCGCGCTGTACACACGGCTCATCTGGCCGGCGCCGACACCGACCGTCCGGCCGTCGCGGCAATACACGATCGCGTTGGACTTGACGAACTTGCCGACCCGCCAGGCAAACAGCAGGTCGGTGAGTTCCTGACCGGTCGGCGCGCGCGCGGTCACGACCTTCAGGTCCGCGCGCGTGACCCGGCCGAGGTCGCGGTCCTGCACCAGCAACCCGCCGTTGACGCGCTTGAAATCCAGCCCCGGCACCGGCTCGCCCTGCCATGCGCCACATTCCAGCACGCGCACGTTCTTCTTGCCGGCGAGCACCGGCAGGGCATCCGCATGCACTTCCGGCGCGATAATGACCTCGACGAACTGGCGCTCCACGATGGCCGTGGCCGTTACCGCATCCAGCGGGCAATTGAAGGCGATGATGCCACCGAACGCCGAGGTCGGATCGGTCCGGAACGCGCGCTCATAGGCAGTGAGCGGGTCCGGACCCAGTGCGACACCACACGGGTTGGCATGCTTGACGATGACGCAGGCCGGCCCCTCGGTGAAGGACTTCACGCATTCCAGTGCCGCATCGGTGTCCGCGACATTGTTATAGGACAGTTCCTTGCCCTGCAGCTGGCGCGCCGTGGCCACCGCGGCCTCGGCTGGCGCAGGTTCCACGTAAAAGGCGGCGCGCTGATGCGGATTCTCCCCGTAACGCATGGCCTGGACCTGCCGGTACTGCAGGTTGAGGGTGTGCGGAAAGAAGGAACGCTGCCCGGTGGCGCTGATCGAACCCAGGTAGTTGGCGATGGCACCGTCGTAGCGGGCCGTGTGCTCGAAGGTCTTTACCGCCAGGGCGTAGCGGGTCGCATCCGACACCACATTGCTGCCGGCACGCATTTCATCCAGCACCGCAAGGTAATCCGCACTGTCGACGATGACCGTCACCGCAGCATGGTTCTTGGCGGCGGCGCGCAACAGGGTCGGCCCGCCGATATCGATAGTCTCGATCGCCGTTGCCAGGTCACAATCATCCCGCGCCACGGTCTGCTCGAAGGGATACAGGTTCACCGCGACCAGGTCGATGGGTTCGATCCCGTTGGCCGCCATCACCGCCTCATCGACGCCGCGGCGCGCGAGGATTCCACCATGGATCTTCGGGTGCAGCGTCTTGACCCGGCCGTCCATCATTTCCGGGAAGCCGGTAAAGTCCGACACCTCGATCACCGGTACTCCCTGGCTGGCCAGCAGCTGCGCCGTTCCACCGGTGGACAGGATTTCGACGCCGAGGGTGTGCAACGCGCGGGCGAATTCCACCACGCCGGCCTTGTCGGATACGCTGATGAGTGCCCGCTTGATCATGCTGACTGGTCCTGTTCCTGGTGACGACGACAACCGGCCCGGCGCCGGCCGCTATTCGAGATTGTACTGCCGGAGTTTTCTGCGCAGGGTACTGCGACTGATGCCGAGCATCTCGGCGGCCTGGCTCTGGTTGCCGGCGACATGCTGCATGACCACGTTCAGCATGGCCGGCTCCACCTCGTTGAGTACCACGTGATAGAGATCGTTGACCGGGTGGCCGTCGAGGTCGTGCAGGAACAGTTCCAGCGCCGAGGTCACGCTGCGGCGGATCGGCTGCTTGCGACGTTCACGAAAGACCGGCGTCTTCGAGGGGATCATGCGGCCAGCCCCTGCACGGCGGACCCGCACGCGAAAAAGTCCCGCACGAATTCCAGTTGCGCACCGGCGGACGGAATCCGGTTCACCTGCTGGCGGAAGGCATTGCCGTCCCGTTGCCCCCTGCTGTACCAGGCGATGTGCTTGCGCGCCACGCGCACCCCGGTGTACTCCCCGTAGAACTCGTACAGGTTGACCAGGTGGCCGCACAGGATCTGCCCGACTTCCGCCGCGGCAGGTTCCGGCAGATGCTGTCCGGTCGCAATAAAGTGGCTGATTTCGCGGAAGATCCACGGCCGGCCCTGGGCAGCCCGCCCGATCATCACGGCATCGGCGCCGGTCCGGCGCAGTACCTCGACGGCGCGTTCCGGCGAGTCGATGTCGCCATTGGCAATGACCGGGATACCGACCTGCGACTTGATCGTACGTACCGTGTCGTGTTCCGCATTACCGCGATAGCCACAGGCACGGGTGCGACCATGTACGGCCAGTGCCTGGACACCGGCCAGCTCCGCGATGCGTGCGATGGCAGACGCATTCCGGTGCTCCGGATCCCAGCCGGTGCGTATCTTCAGCGTAACAGGCACCTCGACAGCGCGCACCACGGCATCCAGGATACGCCCGACCAGGCGTTCGTCGCGCAACAGGGCGGAACCGGCCAGGACGTTGCACACCTTTTTTGCCGGGCACCCCATATTGATATCGATGATCCGGGCGCCGTGAGCGACATTGAACCGGGCCGCATCCGCCATACTGCGGGGATCGGCACCGGCGATCTGCACCGGGACCGGGGCATCCTCACCCGCGTGGTCGATACGGCGCCGGGTCTTGTCGCTGCCCCGGAGCAATGCATTGGAGGACACCATTTCCGAGACCGCCATACCGGCACCGAGCGAACGGCAGAGCTGGCGAAACGGACGATCGGTAACGCCGGCCATGGGCGCCAGGATCAGAGTGTTCGGCAACGTGTAAGGACCAATATTCACCGGAGTGTTTGACGAATCGTTATCCATCCGGACCAGAAGGACGGCAGATAATACCCGCTTGGAACGTCCAGTAAAAGTGGCGAAAAAAAGGCCTGTCGAATCAGGCCTCAGAGAAAATCGAACTGGAAGGAGTCCGCGGCCTTACCTGGATCCAGCACGTCGAGCGCAACATTCACCCGTGCTCCGGGGGCCATGCCGGCGGCGATGTCGACACCGGTGCCGAGGTACTCCGCCGGCAGAAAACGGCGCATGGCCACGGGCGCTCCGGAATGGTCGATGAAACTGACCTCGAATACCGGGTAGCGCTGGGTGAAAGCGGAATGGTTCTCGAACACCGCATCAATCACGAGCGCACTGGATACCACGGGATGCCGGTGCACGTCGCGACTGACCACTACCAGCTGCGACAGGTCTGCGCGCAGGGGCAAGCGGCAATCGAGAAACGCGCAAAGCTTCTCGATCCGCGGTCGCCACGCCGGCTCGGCAGCCAGTGCCGTCCGGTTGAACCATATCCATTGCACGCCGAGAAATGCGGTCAACGCCAGGATGCCGAACAGTTTCCCCAGGTCGGAGCCGCGCAAGGGCTGACGTTGCCAGGCGGCCGGTTCGAGTACGGGTGCGGTCTCCTCCGCAACCTCGTATTCCTCCGCTGTACCGGCACTGCTGGACACGGCACTGATTTCGGCATTGTATTTTGCCTCGACCAGCCTGCGGCGCTGGTCGGCCGTCGCATCCCGGAGTTCTGCCAGATCGTCATACAGCCGGTCGAACACATTGAATACATGCCGGCACTCGCCGCAACGCGCCTTGCCCTCCGCTGCACTGAGCAGCGCGACCGGGACACGAAACACGGCAGCACATTCCGGACAGCAGGTATACATGGGCGGAGTGTACCGCAACTCGCGCACCGGGTTGGAGTGCAATCCCGCCGGTCAGCAGGTGGGTACAGGCAGGGCTGCGCGCAACGCAGCCCAACAATCAGTCAAACAGTTATCTCGCCCGTCGGGCTGTGCCGCAGCAGCGTCCCTCGGGCGCGATGCAGCCAGGAGCAGAGTTGATCGCAGTCGAGGACCGCTCCTGCCGGTAAGTCGATGGGCTGCGTAGAAGCGCCCCTCGGGTGCGGGCGATTGCCAGCGCCCAGCGCGTAGGTTGGGCTGCGCGCAGCGCAGTCCAACCTCTGTATCAATCAGCCGCCCTGGCGGCCATCATCCAGCATGGCTCCGGGGACAAGATCAATCCGCCGTGCGACGCGTTCCGGTCAGCAACACCCACTCCGCCCGGCGCACCGGTTCGGCGAACTCCACCCAGGGTGCATAGGCTGCCTGGACCGTCGCCGCCTGGTGCTCGAGTATCCCGGTCAACAGGATCGTGCCGCCGGGTAGCAGACTGACGGACAAGACCGGTGCCAGCTCACACAGGGGATTGGCCAGGATGTTGGCGATCACCAGGGACACCGGAGGGGCCTGGAGGTCACCGGGCAGGCAGGCGATCAAACCGTGTTCGACCCCGTTGTAGCGTGCGTTGTCCCGCGTGGCAGCAACGGCCTGGGGATCGATATCGACCGCATACACCGGCGCTGCGCCCAGCTTGCCGGCAGCGATGGCCAGGATGCCCGAGCCACAACCGTAGTCGAGCACGGCCTTGCCCGCCGGCGGATGGCGATCCAGCCACTCCAGGCACAGCGCCGTGCTGGCATGTGTGCCGGTTCCAAACGCCACCCCGGGGTCGAGGCGCACCACTACGGCATCCGGCTGCGGACCAGCGCTATCCTTCGGACACACCCACAGCCGTGCACCGAAGCACATGGGGTGGAAATCGTCGCGCCAGGCCCTGGTCCAGTCCCGGTCGGCCAGTTCTTCGGACTGAATGACGAGCGGCAGTTCCGGGAAGCGTTCACTCAGGCGCTGCTGCATGACCGTCGCGTCGGTGCCGGGAGAGAACAGGGCAGTCACCCGCACCGATTCCCACAAGGGGAAACTGCCCGGTACCGGCTCGACCAGCAATTCATCCCGCGCGTCCAGCAGCGTGACTGCCAGTGCACCTTCCCGCTCCAGGACGGAGGCCACGTCCCCGGCCTGTGGACGAGGAGCGATGACGGAAAGATTCAACCAGTTCATGTGCCTGACCCGGCCGCGAGCGGGATCCGGGACATCAGCCCGCGCCGGCCGCTGCCGGAAAGTCGGCACAGGTATCCCTGACACGACGCGAGACGAACAGGTAGACCATGATGGCTGCCACGATACCCACCTGGACCCGGCCGATGACAGGAATCTCGGTGCTCACACCCCGGACGAGGGGGACAAAAACAGCGGCGATATTCAGGTGTGACGCGCTCGCCAGCAGTCTTGCGCTGTTCTTCCAGAGTGTCTGCACACCGGCAATGGCACCGGGACTCCTTCTGGACCAGGCGGAATTGAACAGGATGACCGGAAACGTGGTCAGGATACCGACCCACAGCGAAATGGAATCCGGATACAGGATGTGCTGCACCGGGCCGGCGGCGGCCGGGCTGGCGGCCATCCGCCCCATGCCACGTGCAGCCAGGATCATGAGGAACGGCCGCATCAGGTACCGGATGACCACCCAGCGCCCGGCACCCACCTTGAGACACATGTGCCTGTCGTATTCGTTCAGATCATAAGGCCGTGACATGGCTTCCGCTCCGTCGCCGACCCTGCCCCGATTGACACCCGCACCGGAAGGTACCGCTACCACTACGCGGCGGCAGTGCGCGCCATCCACACCTTCGGGATCCACGTACACGCGCGTATTGGCGCACGGCGCCGGTGTACGGGCCCGCACCCCGACGGATCCGGGGCAGGTTCGAACCCGTCCAGGCAGGTGTGGACAGTTGCGGAAACCCCGTGTCCGCGCCGCCACCCGGGAATTCCGGGCCGGTATCAACCCCGTACGCAATGCGTGAGGGCCTGGTTTCAGGCACCGTCAGAGCCCGAGCTTCTTTTCCAGGTAATGGATATCGGTGCCACCGGCCATGAACGCCGGGTCCGTGACGATATCCCGCTGCAGCTGCACGTTCGACTTGATACCTTCAATGACAATCTCGCTCAGTGCCACGCGCATGCGTGCCAATGCGGATGCGCGCGTTTCACCATGCGCGACCAGCTTGCCGATCATGGAGTCGTAATACGGCGGGACCCGGTAGCCGTTGTAGACGTGGGTTTCCATGCGAATCCCGGGACCGCCGGGCGCATGGTAGGTGGTGATGGTTCCGGGCGACGGCATGAAACTGGCCGGGTCTTCCGCATTGATCCGGCATTCGATGGCGTGGCCGCGGATCTGGACATCCTGCTGCTGGTAGGAAAGCCCGTTACCGGCCGCGATATTGAGCTGCTCCTTGACGATATCGATGCCTGTAATCATTTCCGTGACCGGATGTTCCACCTGCACCCGGGTATTCATCTCGATGAAATAGAATTCACCCTGCTCGTACAGGAACTCGAAGGTACCGGCGCCGCGATAGCGGAGTTGCGCACAGGCCTCCGCGCAGCGCTGGCCCATTGCGTTACGCTGTTTCTCGGTGATCCCGGGAGCCGGCGCCTCCTCGACCACCTTCTGGTGCCGGCGCTGCATGGAACAGTCACGCTCGCCCAGGTGGATGGCGGCCCCCTCGCCGTCCCCCAGCACCTGGAATTCGATGTGGCGTGGCGCCTGCAGGAACTTCTCCATGTAGACGGTATCGTTGTTGAAGGCGTTTCTGGCCTCGGTGCGGGTCAGCGAGATCGCACCCAGCAATGCCGCCTCGGCATGGACCACGCGCATGCCGCGGCCACCACCGCCACCGGCAGCCTTGATGATGATCGGATAGCCGATGTTACGCGCAACGCGGATAGTTTCGCGGTCATCTTCCCCCACAGGACCGTCGGAACCGGGCACGGTCGGCACCCCGGCGTCCTTCATCGCCCGGATCGCGGCCACCTTGTCACCCATGATGCGGATGGTTTCGGGGCGCGGTCCGATGAAGATAAAACCACTACGCTCGACCTGCTCGGCAAAATCGTCGTTTTCGGCCAGAAAACCGTAGCCGGGATGGATCGCGCTGGCATCCGTCACTTCCGCTGCGCTGATGATGGCCGGGATGTTCAGGTAGCTTTCAGAGGAAGGCGCCGGACCGATACACACGCTCTCGTCGGCCAGCAATACATGCTTGAGGTCGCGGTCGGCCGTGGAATGCACCGCAACGGTCGCGATACCGAGCTCGTGGCAGGAGCGCAGGATACGCAGGGCGATTTCGCCCCGGTTGGCGATCACGACTTTTTCGAGCATCAGCCGATCACGAACAGCGCCTGCCCGAACTCCACCGGCTGGCCGTTTTCCACCAGCCTCGCGGAAATCGTGCCTGCCTTGTCCGCCTCGATCTGGTTGAGCATCTTCATGGCCTCGATGATGCACAGGGTATCGCCGACCTTCACCGACTGGCCTACTGTCACGAACGGTTTAGCACCCGGCGAGGGTGCCTCGTAGAAGGTGCCCACCATCGGCGAGGTCACCTGGTGCCCGGCAGGCGCGGCAGACTCGGCAGCGGCTGCCGGTTCCGCGGCCGCCGGGAGCGTCGCTCCCGGCGGAGGCGTCATCGCCGGCAGCATACCCGGGTAGAACGCGGGCATGGCGGGTGGTCCACTCTGGCCCATGCGACTGATACGCACGGATTCCTCCCCCTCGTGAATCTCGATTTCGGCGATCTGGGATTCCTCAAGCAGCTCAATGAGTTTCTTGACTTTGCGAATATCCATAATCAGGCCTGTCAGGTTTGGTGTGTGGCGGGAACGGACGGCGCCCTACGTTCCCTTTCCCAGATAGTGAATCGCAGCCGTCAGCGCGAGTTCATAGCCGATGGGTCCGAGCCCGGAGATGACACCCCTGGCAATATCCGCCAGATAGGACTGCCTGCGAAACGCTTCGCGTGCATGGATATTGGATAGATGAATCTCGATAAAAGGAATGGCAACGGCTGACAACGCATCGCGCAGCCCGATGCTGGTATGTGTCAGGGCGGCCGGGTTGATGAGTATAAAGCCGATATTCTCGCTTCCTGCTGCCTGCACACGGTCGATCAACTCGTGCTCGGCATTGCTTTGAAAGCTGGTCAGTGACAACCCGGCCTCCCGTGCCCGGGACGCCAGCCTTGCCAGGATGGCGTCGAGGGTGTCGGCACCGTAGTGACCGGGTTCTCGCACCCCCAGCAGGTTCAGGTTGGGGCCGTTTAATACGAGAATACCGGACATAGACGCCTGTGCAGCGGTTCCTGGTGGTTGCCGATGTTCCCGCTGGAATTTCAATAAGTTACAAAACCCCCGAGAACGCTGCAGATTTTAGCCAGATTGACAGAGATTGTCCAGTTTCCTGATTTTCGAACAAGAAATCGGCATATTTGGTACATGAAGGGGACAGTTCTCACAATGACCAGCGGGCCTTCCCGGACGGTCTACGCAAAAAACCCCGGCCTGGTGTCAGCCGGGGCTTGCGGGAATCAGGCTGCCCCGAGGGTGCAGCGCTACAGACTCATCGGTCAGTTCATTTCCACCGAGTAATCGGCAGGACCCGGGCCGGCCACCTCGGCACCATTGATATCGAAGTGCCGTACGGACAGGACCGTGGGCGGCGCGGTTGGCATGGTTCCCGGTGCCGCCACGGACAACGCCCTCGCCGGCAACGGGATTACCTCGAACCGCGGCTCGTAGTATTTGAGCTGCCCGGTCGGACTGACGTAACTGACGGTCAGGGTATCCCCGGATACTTTCTGCATCACCATGCGCTGTGAACCGGTATAGGGACTGATATCTTCCGGCAACAGCTGGAATGAGGAAGGTGGTGCCCCGTCCGCCGTGAACTCGAGCGTGATTTCCACCGCGCCATAGGTCGGCCAGGTGGCATTCGGGTCAAACACCGGGTGGACGGTAACATTGTGGGAAGGCTCGATATTCCGGAGCAGACCGGTGGTTGTCGCACCCAGGCCGATGTTGTACTCCAGCGGGTGAGGAGATCCTGTACCCGGCAGGATTTCCAGCGCGATCGGAATATTGTTCACGGTGTCCGCGATCGTCGGGTAACTGGCGGTCGTCGTGAACTGCACATGACCCGTACCTACCGGCAACCCACTCGTGGGCAGATCGATGACCGCGAGACTGACCCACGGCTGATGGCCGGAAGTATCGGTAATCTGCCAGTAGGAATTACTCGCGTTGGCAACCGATGGCGAATTCTGGTCCGGATACAGGCGCAGGATGGATTTGATGGTCAATGGCACGGAACCGCCGGCATCGGGATAATACACGGCGGTGGTATTGGCCGTGGTCATGTTATCCGGCGAGCCCACTGCGAAGGTGACCGTATCGCCCGCTCGCGCCGCGGTCGGCAGAGGGTTCAACGCGGTACATCCGGCCAGGACGCCGATCATTGCGGAACAGAACGTAAGAACCTTGAGAGCTGCCGGGAATTTCATGGCTATCCACCCATTACCTGACTTGTTATTGGCTAGTGTGACCAGTCACACGATTTCATACTAGGAGAATCCACCTCATGCCGCAATAGTACGTCCGTACGACCACCTGTAGGCGTCCACCCACCGCCCGTGTCGCAGGATCCGGGAACCGGTGTTACCTCCCCGTTCACAAAGACGGGCATCCAGGCATGGTGCTCAACACCACGCGGCCGCATTTCAACCATAGTATTCTTGCGGAATACCAGACTGCCAGCAATGCCTGGTGCAGGCACATAATACACCTTCATTCAACAGGTTAACGATGGACCGGCGGATTCCCGGAATCCCCGGGCCGGGGTCCCGGGCATTTGTACCGGGTGTCCGGACCCGTTATCACGGGAATCCGGCGGGGACATCCGCGCCTGCTCATGCGGGGGGGGTACCGGGCGGAGCGCGCCACTTCCTCACGGTCAGGGTTGCAGCCCCCCAGGCAGGGACTCACCCTGGCCGCCGGTAGCGGACTCCAGTTGTGGAAGAAAGCCGGCTACCGGCCCCAGATCCAGCTCCTGGAACCAGGCGAGCGCCTGGGCGATCTCCCCGGAACAGCTCTCCAGCACCCGGTGCTTTTCCCCCTCCCGGTCGGTCGCACCAAAATTCGCCCGGTTGATATCCTTGGCGTGCGATCGCCAGTCGCGACTCGCCAGTACCCGGTCCGTGATTTTTTCAATCCCGCCCAGGGCAAGCTGGTCAATGACCAGCGGAATCGTCCGGTCGGGAGCGCCGATCAGCGTGGCGGAATTCACCAGCCGTACCTGTGCGGGAAAGCGCGTGACAATCCTGCGATACCACTCGACCTGCACCAGCCAGACGTAGATGGCACGCTGCGCGTCGGCCAGCCTGTTGATGTCGATGTTCTGCAGAATACCGAGACAGGCCGCATCTCTCCCGGCACGGACCCCGAACAGGCCGAGAAATTTCCGCCTCCCTGCCAGCTTGAGGTTGGATACGACAAAGTCGATCATCCCGGAATACAGGAGTATCGCGCGCGCTGCAGCATCCCGCCCCAGGATGTCTTCGGCGATGTTGT
This sequence comes from uncultured Ectothiorhodospiraceae bacterium, assembly GCA_964443845.1. GTDB lineage: Bacteria > Pseudomonadota > Gammaproteobacteria > UBA9214 > UBA9214 > UBA9214. Next base: position 998 of record CAYUFA010000059.1, on the reverse strand, counting down.
TGCTGGAATCGGTAAGCTTCACGATGACCGGCATTCCGTCACCCCACGGTGTGAACAGCTTGCCCAGGGATAGCTGCAGCAGCGGTGCGAAGCAGGTGCTGTACAGCTGCTCGAATTCGTGCGCGCGGCGTTTCAGGACGGCCAGCTGGTGCAGGGTCACCGGTTCGCGATAGACCGTCGTGGTCCCGGGAATGTCCAGCAACCGTGCAAGCAGCGTGGAACAGCAGTACGCCGTATGGAAGATCAGTCTCGTCCTGCTGCGGCTGTCCGGCAACCTGCAGGCCAGCAGCCTGTCGATCGGCAGAGTGGCCGTTGCGGAGCTGGCCGTTTCCAGCCGGTCATCCAGAAATGCCGCCCGTGACAACTCTGCCGCGGCTACCTGGCGAAAACAGGCAAGTTTCCTCTCGAGATCGAACCGTTGCAGGTAGTTCCCGGGGGAAAAGGCTGCAGCGCAGTCGGTCAATTGCATCCTGTTGTCCTGGGGGCCCGTATCTGCACCAATCGCACCCCGATCCGGCATTCATATTCCGCACCGGTTCCGGCAACCGTGCCCGCGCCCCGGCTCCGGCGCTGCAGACAGGGAGGTGAGCCGGTACGGGCCTCCCGCTCTCAGGCCCTGCCGAGCATGTACACCGCTCCGCGAATCACCGCGCCGCCCTCCTTGCGCAGGTCCACCTCCTCGAAACTCAGCAGGGAGAAACCCGTCTGTGCGCCCAGGTTTCGTATATAGGGATCGGTATGGGCAAATCGCCCGGAGTCGCGCAGCACGAAACCGTCACCCGTGGTCCCCAGCTCGGTGGAAAAGATAAATACCCCGCCCTCCGCAAGCGCGTGGTGGACCGACCGGAACACACCGTCAAGGTTGCCGATGTAGACAAACACGTCCGCGGATACGATCGCGTCATAGCGCCCGTCCGCATCTTTCATCGGCGCCAGCACGTCACCCACAATGAGCTCGTCATAGACTCCCTTGCGCCGCGCCATTTCGATCATCTTCG
>CAYUFA010000058.1:0-15312 GCA_964443845.1 uncultured Ectothiorhodospiraceae bacterium | reverse complement strand
CGGTCGTTCCGATGGCCTTGAGATACCAATGTCTGCGTAGCGCCGCTGCAGCCTGGAGGTGCCAGGCGCCCTGCTGGGTATTTTCATTCATGGCCCGAGTACCCCTGGAACCGAAGATATCAGCGTGCGTTACGAAACAGCTTCGCGCAAGGTCACAAAACGCAGATCAGCCGCCGCAGCGGAGTCCAGCACCGTGGGCAGCACTTCAAGAATGACGGGAATCCCTTCCGCCGTGAGTGCAGCGTTGCCATCGTGCAGCAGCAAAATGGCGCCCCCTCGCAACCCGCGCAACAATCGGCTCACTACCCGTGTGGGCTCGCCGATCCGCGTGTCGAAGCCGCGTGCCGACCAGCTGGCAAGCCGAAGCCCCAAACGCGTGAGCGCCGGATCGAGCAGCGGGTTGCGTAGACCGGCAGGGGCGCGAAAGAACAAGGGGCGCTGACCGGTAATCGCAGTGAGCGTGTCCTGGGCGGCCTGCAACTCACGCACGAAGCCGGAATATCCCAGCAGCGCAAAACGCAGGCCGTGATGCTGGCTGTGGTTCTCCACGGCATGACCGCGGCGTACGATCTCCCGGCATATCTCCGGGTGCCGTGCGGCCTTCTCGCCGATGCAGAAAAAGGTCACCCTGGCCGAGTAACGATCCAGTATGTCCAGTACCTGCGGGGTGACGACCGGATCGGGGCCGTCATCGAGGGTAAGGGCGATTTCGTGTCTGGCCGCAGCGGCTGCAGGCAGCTGCACCAGGTTGGGCCCCAGCCAGCGGCTGCGTGGCCACAAGCCAAATAGCGTCAGCACGGCCTGATTGGCGAGCACGGCACCCAGCGCCCACTGCCATTGTCCGGGTTCTGCGACCACCGCGATCACTGCCAGCAGATGCAGCACCATGGATGCGCGGATGAGCAGCGAGGGTTGCCAGCCGAAACTACCCATCGGATTGTTCGGCGAAGATTGCGGAGAAAATCAGCGCAAGCATGACTCCCGGCGCCACCGTGACGCCCAGTGCCCGCAAGATCGAAACGTCGGAAAACGAAAGCAGGCCAAAACCGGCGACCGTCGTGAGGCTGGCGAACAACATCGAGGCCAGGGTGCGTGGCGAGATGGCGTGGTGTGTCATGCGGGGCTCGGCATCTTGTCCCGCACCCTCCGGGGAGGGATTGGGGGCCGGGTGGTCCGCACGGTCGAAAAACAGAGCATAGTTGGAGCCGACCGCGACCACCAGCAGCAAACCAACCAGATGTAGAATGATCAGTTGCTGCCCCATCAGGGCCAGGCCTGCCGTGACGGTAATGACCGCGGCCACCAGTGGGGCGATGATGCGCAGCGTGCGCATAAGCGAGCGCAAAACGACCAGCAGCAGCCCGATAATGGCGGCCAGCCCGCCCAGCGATAGCAGGATGGCCTCGTACAGATACCCGGAATACAGGTGGTCGGACTCGGCCTTCATGTCCACGACCAGTACATCGGGCAAACCAGCGACGCCCAGGGCCGCACGCAGCCGGTCTGCGTTGATGCTTACACCCTTGGCTGCGGTAAGTGGTAACAAGGCATCCCAGTGGCCGTGTCGGTGCACGAGCAATGCATTCACCGCCATGGCCATGGAGGTAGCCTCCAGATCGGAGGCTTTCAATAACGGCTGGCTGCGCGCAGCGTCGACATCGGCGAGAAACGGCGCAAACCGTTGCGCCTGCACCGGCAGGCCCTGAACCGCTTGTGCTACGCGCCGTGCCAGCACGTCCGGCGGGGGCAGGCTGGCCTGGCGTGCGCGCTGCGTCGCAGTGCTGGGGAGATAGCGGCTGGGACTTTCAAATCCCGCCAGTTCGCCCTGGTCGACTTGTTCTTGCAGTACCGCCGATACGCGCTCGGCCGAGCGCAACGCGGCTTCCCGGCTCGCACCCGACACCACGACAAGGTAGCGCACATCGGGCGCGCCCATGTCGGCGCGCAGCCGGGTGTCCAGGGCCACTTCAGCCTCGGGCACCGGGCTCAATGAAGAGATTTTGTCATTCCACAAACTGCCGCGATGCCCGACGAGGATGGCACACGCCGCCACCAGAACAAGGGCGGCGGCCCAGCGCAGCGCCGTGGCGCGCCGTACCAGGCGTGACAGGACCCGACCGACAGTCGATATGTCGTAAATGCGAAACTTCGCCGGCAATAGATGCGGCAACACGAAGCGGGTCACCGCGGCAGCGACGATCAGACCGGCCATGGCGTACAGGCCCAGTTGCGCCAGACCGGGAAATCCGGACAACAGCAGCGAAGCGAAGCCGAAAATCGAAGTCAGCACGCCCAGACGGATGGTGGGCCAGAAGCGCTCCATCCAGGCCTCCCGGCTTGAATCCGCCTGGCTTGATTGCACAAACAGGTAGATCGAATAGTCCACCGCCTCGCCGATCAGTGCGGTACCAAAGCCCAGGGTGATGCCGTGCACCGTGCCGAAGCCGAGGCTGACAGCCGCGATGCCCGCCAGCGCGCCGCTGAGGACCGGCAGAAAGCCCAGTGCCAGTGCCGCGAAGGAACGGTAAATCAGCAGCAACAGTGTCGCGATGAGTACGACGCTGAGGATGGCCAGGCGGGTGACCTGGGTCCTGATGGTCTCTCGCGACGTGACCGAGAACACCCCGGGGCCCGTCATCACCAGGCGGGCGGCAGGGGTTGCGCCCGGCGCCGTGGCGAACGCCTGACGGATGGCGGTCATGGCGCGTTGCTGCGCATCGATATCGGAGCCCGATGCGCGGGTCTGGATCAACAGCAAGGCGCGTGCGCCGTCGCGCGATGCCCAGGTGCCATCAACCAGCGGCGGATGGGTGGCGCTGTTGAACTGGTCGAGCAAGTGCCCCATTTCTCCGGTCGGGTCGCGCGGCAGCAGCGCTTTCACCAGCAGACCGGCCGGTGAGGCGAGCAGGTCGATGCTGTTTCTGAACGCCGCGTGCAGACCGTGGGCGGTGAAGCGGGCAGGCGTCACCGCAGGACTCAACAGGTACCGATTGTTGAACAGGTAGGCGCGGTCCCGTTCGGCGTTGACGGGCTCGCCATTGTTGACGCTGACAAAAGCGGGGTCGGCACGCAGATGCCGGGCGATTTGCCTGGAAAGCTTTGCACGCGTGGACGCGTCGGCGCCTTCGATGCCCACCAGGATGAGGCGCGAGGCGATGCCGTCACGGATCTGATCCAGGAGCAATTCCTGCTCAGGGGTGGGCCTGCTGGGAAAAAAGGCCGATAAATCCGTAGTGAACTGACTGCGGCTGACGACGATGGCGCAGGCGAGAACGAATGCCAGCCACAGGACTATCGCCGGACGACCGCGCCGCGCCGGAGCCGGCCTCACGGGGTCGCCACTTCTTCGATGCGCATGAGCGAGCGGTCGCCGTCGGTTCGGGTGATTTCGATGCTGCGCACCGAGTAACGCACGCCCGTGATATGGATGCTCCGGATCACCGCCTGCATGCGTTCCTGCGCAGGCACCAGTTGCAGCATCCACCGCTCGGCGGTGCCCTCCAGGCTGAGGCGGTAATTGCGCTCCAGCGCCTTGCGATCACCCGCCAGCGTGCCGCGAATGCTGTCAATGAAGGCCGCCAGTTCCGGGTAGTCCTCCAGTTGCAGGCGGCGTTCCCGGCCGCCCCGCGCCATCACCAGGGTGCTGCCGTCCACCGTCATGGATTCCGGCCTGGGCTTGAGGGTGCGCTGTTCCAGGTGATCGGGGGCGGTGTAGAACAGTTCGCCGGAGGATTCCACCGGCTCGTCGAGCATGGAGATGAATTTCTTTTCCACAAAGCGGGCGTGACCGGAACGGATTTGCGCCAGACCGTGCATGAGCTGGTCAAGGTTCCAGTCGGCGGCGTTTCCCGACGCAGGCAACAGCACCAATGCCAATGCAACCAGCGTCCGCCATGCGGCGCCCGGACAAATGCGCTCTCTCATCATGACTCTGGCGGGCTCGTCGTGGATGGGGAAGACCAGAAATCAAAAAAATTGAACCAGTTGTACGGGGCCTTGCGGCAGTACTGATCGAGCAGCGCCGCATAGCGGTGGATGGCGGCCTCCACGGCGGCATCGCGTTGATCGCGTGTAACCGCAGAGAAATCCGCCAGCGGCTCGAAATGGATGGCGTAGCGGTTGCCGCCCAGATAGAGCCCGGTCATGAATACCGCCGGACGCCCGAGCACTGCGGCGATGCGGAACGGCCCGCTGGGCAGGTTCACGTCAGCGCCGAGGATTTTCGCAGGGTACAGAACCTCGTTGCCCGGGGTGCGATCGGCCAGCATGCCGACGACACCGCCACCGTCCAGTCGTTCGCGCACCTTGAGCATTGAATCGATGTGCCTCAGGCCAATGATATCCTGCACCGCCTCTGGATTGATGGCCGCCAGCATAACGTTGAGCCGTCTTGCATTGTCCTCGTGCATCACCATGGCGATGCGAAGATCCGTGTTCTTCCACCCAAGCGCACGGATCACCTCGAAGCTGCCCAGGTGCGCTCCGATGAGGAACACGCCTTTTCCGTCGGCAAGCAGACTGCGCAAAGTATCCTCGCCGTGGACGTCGATATCAAACATATCGAAGCGTCGGTTGATCAGATAGACGCGGTCATGCACGGTGGCGGCAAAGGTGAAAAAATGCCGGTACAGGTCGCGCCAGCGGGCCGGTCGACCCAGGGCGCGCCGGAGATAGTCGCCTGAAGCCGCCCGAGTGGTGGGGGAAAACAGCAGAAAATACGCGGCGATCAGGTACAGCACGCCGCGGGCCGCGTGTCGTCCCAGGCGTAGTGAAATCCACGTCATGACGCGCAACATGAACATGTTGCCGCGCTCCGGGGTATGCGCCCAGTCGGCCTGGCGGGCTGTCGGGCGTGACGTCATCTGCGTGATTTTTCCATCATGCGGTTGCGTGTGCCCGCCGCACTACCGAATCGTCGGTAAACCTGCGGCGAATCATGAGTCGCTTGTCCCATCCAGTTTCAATTCTCCCCGGGCGAATACCGCCCCATCCGCAATGCATTGAAAGCCCACCAGGCCGCGTTTGGGGGTCAATTGAATCCGGAATGTCTGCTCCGGAGCCAGGGGCGCAAGGAACCTGGCGGATACGATGGCATGCACCCGCACCTGCGGGCGCCACTGCGCCAGGCAGTCCCGGACCAGCTCCAGAATCACCGCGCCCGGGACAACGGGGTGGCCCGGAAAGTGGTCGGCGATGCCGGGGTGTTCGCCAGCAACGCAGTAGTCACGCGAAAACTCATTGCGCCTGTCCAATGTTCGCAGGAACGCCATCAGCTCCTTGCGCGGGAGTTTGCCCGTCTCAACGCGCGGCAGCCGATCAACCAGGTATACGGGACGGGGGAGAAAGATGCGATCCATCCTTTCCGCGAGCGCGTGGAGAATGTCTTCTTCCTTCATGTCCGGAGCCACGACAACGGCAACGAGTCGCGATATTGCGTCCTCGTCTTGCTGGGGTTGTATGAACGCTCCGTCGCAGACACCTGGGATGGAATTCAGTTTGTGGTTCAGGTCGGCCAGGGAGGCTCTGTTGCCGCCGATTTTTACCATGTCGGTGGCCCTGCCAAGCACGCGGAAATGGCGTTCGTCGTCGGTCTCAATCACGTCGCCGAGAACCGTCTCACCGGGCAGGTGGGGGGCGATGACGTGCGTTTTGCCATCCCGGAATTTGATGTTCCCCCCTTCATACATGGTCCAGCCATCGTCCCGCAGGGTGCGGCGGCTGGCGATCGAGCCGGTTTCGGTGCTGCCGAAGATTTCGTGCACAGGGGCGCGGAAACTCTCTTCCGCCCTGGTCGCAACGGACGCGTCGAGCGGGGCGGTGGCAGAAATGATGCGGTGCAGGGCGGGCCAATCCAGCCTGGCCTCCAGGCAGGCGCGCAGGTGGAAGGGTGTGGTCACGAGGGTTCTTTCGCCGCCCGCGGCTGCCAACGCCTGGCGGATATCTTCCGGAAAGAGTGGCTTGCCCCCCCAGATCCGGGTCCCGCTCAACAGGGGCACCAGCACCGAGGTCTCCAGGCCATACATATGCTGCGGCGGTACGGTGGCAACAAGGTACTGCCCGGCGTCAAACCCGAACCGCTCGCGCGCCATCTCGGTACCTTTTACCAGGTCGCCCCACAACTTATGGCTAGGCTCGGGCTTCCCGGTGCTGCCGGAGGTAAATGCGATGGCAGCCAGGTGCCCAGAGCTTATGCTCGGTACACGGTCTGCGAAGCCGTCCCTGTCGCCACTGAATCGATAATTGAGGATCGGCGTCTGGCCGACCGCGGCGTCCTTGTCGGTCAAACAATATGCATTGGGATAGCTCTCGGCCAGTTCTGTTATCGCGGTCCGGGTTCGATCGGACGGTAGCAGCACGGTCTGTCCGCGCAACAGTGCGGCTGCAAACGCCACGATGAAGTTGGCCCGATCTTCACAGATCAGGATGCAATAGCGATGTTCCGGGAGGGCCTCGCCCAGGTCATATACCCGATACAGGAAGTGCCCTGCTGTGATGTGTCCTCTCCGGCTGATGATCCAGGGATCGTCCAGATTCTGCCGGGACAATAGGGGGTGAAGGGCCATGCGACTGCGTCCTGACTCCACTTGGCTCACGGGTGCTGCCTGACGAACGCGGAGCACATTTCGTCTGTTTCAATCATGCAATGGCGCTTTGGCGATTCCGCTGCGGCAATGGGCGCCGGGGCATAACCGTTTCCAGAAAGTCGGCACCAAAATGGACCGGAAAGGGATGACTGGCGGAGACAATGACTTGTAAGGCAGCCATTTCGGCAAGGCTCACTGGCTCCGGTTGGCCTCGATATGCTGGCTGAGTGCTCGCAGGGAGGAAAAGATCTTGATGGTATCTTCGTCGTCGGCCATGATCTGGACACCGTAACGCTGTGAAATGGCCAGGGCGAGTTCCAGCGCATCGATCGAATCTAGCCCCAGGCCGTCATTGAACAGCGGCGCCTCCGCTTCGATATCTTTTGCCTCGATGCCTTCCAGATTGAGAACATCAATGATCATTTGTGCAACTTCGTGCTCTAACCCCTGCACCTGGATTCTCCGGTAACGGTCGTTTGCCATGGCCTCGTGCCGGGTCGGGACAGTATGAATCTGATGCTCGGCCGATGCGGTTTTCAGTGTTGAATAATATAGCGAGATTGCGGGTCTGCGCCTAGCCTTCCTGGCCTGCGTCGACGCCACGGAGTTGGTGACTTGCATTGTCCCCGCTGCTCCGGGAGGAGAGCCCCGAACCATGCCTGGACGGACGTCTGCCCCGGCCGCGGATCCACCGCCGAAAGCGCGTCGACGGGGCGCGTCGATCGCCGGACCGTGTTATTCTCGAAGGTTCCTGAGCCGCTGTGTCTGGCATGGTGTGTGATGGGACCGCCCAATCAATCTGCTCCAGTGATGAGCCATCTGTTTCAGTTGAGAGCCGAATCCCCGATGGATCGAAGCTTGAAAATTACCGCGTATACCGTGACGACCGCCGCAGGCCGTGGCGTCGCGGACCACCTGAAGGCTCTCGAGGGAGATGCGAGTGCGTTGCGGCCATGCGATTTCGATTCCATCGATCTGCAGACCTGGATCGGCCGGGTGGATGGGGTGGAGGACGCCGCAATCGATGGGGTTTTGCGCGACTATGACTGCCGTAATAACCGATTGGCCATGCTTGGCATTCAACAGGATGGCTTTGTTCAGGAAGTGGACAGAGCAAAGCGCGCCTATGGCGCCGACCGGGTTGGGCTCTTTATGGGCACATCCACTTCGGGCATCGGGCAGACGGAAGTTGCGTACGCTTCCCGTGACCCCCGGACCGGAGCGCTGCCGAAGGACTACAACTACCGCACGACTCACAACATGTACTCGGGCGCCGGGTTCTGCCGGCGCCTGTTGGGTCTGTCAGGCCCGGCGCAGGCGATCTCCACCGCCTGTTCGTCCAGCGCCAAGGTGTTCGGTACGGCCTACCGCTATATGCGCGCCGGACTGTGTGACGCAGCGGTCGTGGCGGGAGTCGACTCCCTGTGCGAGATGACGCTCATGGGATTCAATTCGTTGCAACTGGTGTCATCGGAGCCGTGCAGGCCCTTCGATCGAGACCGCGACGGGATCAATATCGGAGAGGCTGCGGGATTTGCGTTGCTTGAGTGGCCTTCCGATGACGCGGATGTCTGCCTGCTTGGCTACGGCGAGAGCAGCGATGCCTATCATATGTCCAGACCACACCCGGAAGGTGCGGGCGCCGTGTTGTCGATGGAAAAGGCGCTTTCCAGTGCCGGCCTCCGGCCCACAGATATCGACTACGTCAATCTGCATGGGACGGCCACACCGGCGAATGACCTGGCTGAAGACCGTGCGCTGATGACTATATTTGATGGCCAGGTTGCATGCTCCTCCACGAAGGGCGTGACCGGCCATACCCTTGGCGCCGCCGGCATTGTCGAGGCCATATTTTCCTGTATCGCCGTCACGCATGATCTGCTGCCCGGTACCCACAATATGCTGCACGTCGATCCTGCCATCCAGTCCCGCATTCTGCTGGAGCCGCAATTGCGCCCTGTGCGCCGGGTGCTGAGCAATTCGTTCGGTTTTGGCGGCAGCAACGCCAGTCTCGTCATTGGGCAGCCACTATGATCCAGGTCGGCGTGGCGGGGATAGGCATGGTGGCGCCCGGAATTGAAAACTGGGCGCAGGGCCGGGAACGACTGTTGGCGGGCGATCCCTGCGATCTGGCGACGCCGCTTCCAAAATTGACCGGTGAGATCCTGCCGGCAAATGAACGGCGCCGCATTACGACCCATATCAGGTTGGCCCTGCAATGCGCCCAGGATGCCATTGCCGGCGGCACCCTGGCGCCGGCCGACGTGGCCACGGTATTTGCCAGTTCCGGTGGTGACCTGGAGATTGTGGACAAGATCATCACCTCACTCGGCCAGCCCGGCAAACCCATATCCCCGACGCAGTTCCACAATTCCGTGCTCAATGCGGCAGCCGGCTATTGGTCCATTGCCACCCACGGTCACGCGGCATCCACGAGCATCTCCGCCCACGACGCGAGCTTCGCCGCCGGCGTTCTGGAAGCGGCCACCCGGGTTGAGGTGGAAGGCCAGCCGGTGTTGTTGGTGGCTTCGGACCCGTTGTCGCCCCCCACGCTGCATCCGTCCCGGCCGCTGGCCGCGCCCTTCGGCGTCGCCTTGCTCCTGGTCCCGGGGCCGGCGAAATGGGTTGTGACCATCGAGCTGCGCAAGACTGATGCGTTTTCCGAAATGGGTGTCGCAGAACTGGAGCGAATGCGTGGCGGCAATCCGGCGGCACGCAGTCTGCCTTTGTTGGCTCAATTGGCGTCGGGAGAGCCGGGGCAGGTGAATATTCCCTATCTGTCAGGCCTCGGCCTGTGCCTGAACGTTGCTGCATGCTGATTCCGCGCGACCGGCTGTGTTCCCTGATTCCCCACGGCAGCGGCATGTGCATGCTGGATGAAGTCCTGTCGTGGGACGAGACGAAAATCTGCTGCAGGACGTCGACCCATGTGGATCCAGGCAACCCCTTGCGGACTGCATCCGGACTCTCTTCGTTGCAGGCCGTTGAGTATGGCGCCCAGGCGATGGCGGTTCACGGTGGCCTGCTGGCGCGCGAGCGCAAGCAATCGCTGAACACGGCCTACCTGGCGGCTCTCCGGCAGGTGGTGCTGAATGTTGACTGGTTGCATGATCGTCCGGCGCCTTTGACCGTCGAGGCCCAACGGCTGATGGCGGCCGGAAACTCGATGATATACGACTTCAGCGTCCTCGCGGACGGCGATGTTCTCGTCCAGGGGCGGGCGACAGTCATGGGAAGCACCGGAGGTTGATGTTGTGAAACGCGCGTTGGTGACCGGCGGCAGCGGGGATATCGGAGCGGAGATCTGCCGCAAACTCGGGGCAGAGAACGTCCATGTGTTCGTGCATGCATCCACTCGCAGGGAGCGGGCCGAGCAGGTGGCATCCGAGATCCGTCAAGCCGGCGGGTCCGCGCAGGCCGTCGCATTCGATGTGACCGATCAAGAGTCCAGCCTCGAGGAAGTGAAGCAGCTTCTTATCGATGGGCCGATACAGATCTTCGTCAGCTCCGCCGGTGTCCATGATGACGCACCCCTGGCGGGCATGAAGCTGGCGCAGTGGGCACGCGTCATCGACGTCTCCCTGAACGGCTTTTTCAATGTCTGCCAACCCTTGTTGTTGCCCATGATGGCTACGCGATGGGGAAGGGTGATCGCGATCTCATCGATATCCGGCCAGCTGGGAAACCGCGGGCAAGCCAACTATGCCGCCGCAAAGGCGGGTCTGCACGGGGCCATCAAATCCCTGTCCCGGGAGCTGGCCTCGCGGGGTGTCACGGCCAATGTGGTGGCGCCGGGAATCATCGAGGGCAGTATGGCCGAGAAGATTGTCAATCGGCCCGAAGTCATCAATCTCATCCCCGCCAGGCGCTGTGGAAGACCTGATGAAGTGGCTGACCTGGTGGCATTCCTGGCATCCGACCGGGCCGCTTATGTGACCGGACAGGTCATTGGCATCAATGGCGGCCTGGCGTGAATTGGTGTGCCTGAGTGGTGTGGGGCCTGGGCTGCTCTGGACGGAATCGTTTGTCATCCTGCCGTCTCTGGATCAATATCCCCGCATGAGCACCCCACATCAAGATGGCCCGAACGTCATGGGTCCAGGTGTTGCAGCAGATCTGCGGCGCGGAGCGGATGAGGCCGTGAGCGTGTGCGGGAGTCTCAGCATCCCGGCGGGTCGGCACTCCTGCAACAGGGCGTGTCGGGGCGGCAACCAGGACATTTTCGGCCCACTGCACGATCCTTCCGCTCCTGTTGCAGTAGAGAGAAGCCACTAATGGCTCGCCACACCGCACGCGCGCTGGGGATTGTTGCGTTGGCGAGCGCCTACTCGGTGTTGGCACATTACACCAACGAGCCTGCGCACAGCGGCAACCAGGGGGCCCTGGTGGCCAGTGCGCCCATTGTATTGCTGGCACTGTTGCTGGCATGGCGTTCGCCACGGCCTGTTGTCAGGGTGGGCGTGCCGGTGTTCGTGTGTGTGGCTCTGTGGGCTGAATGGCCGGTGCTCGAACACCATTTTGGGATGATTTACTGGCTGCAGCACGTGGGTATTCAACTGGTATTGTTCGTGACTTTTGCCCGCACGCTCGTCGCTGGACGTCAACCGCTGTGCACCCGGTTCGCAGAAGCGGTCCATGCGCCGTTGACGCCGCAGCACGAGGCGTATGCCCGCAACGTCACCATCGCCTGGGCCACGTTTTTTGCGGCCATGTCGCTGGTGTCCACCTTGTTGTTTTTCCTGGCACCGATAACCGTCTGGTCTCTTTTCGCGAATTTCCTGTCGTTGCCCCTGGTCGCGCTGATGTTCATTGCCGAATATCGGGTGCGCAGACGGGTGCTCCCCGATATCGGGTCCACACACATACTTGATGCGATACGAGCGTTCCGGAAAACCTCTGTCCACCCAACCTGGCCGCCGCTGCGCTGAGGCCTTCAGCATTCCTTGTGCAATCATGCGGCCCTTCATGCGGAATTCTGCACAACACCCGGACGAGCTGTATTTTGGACAGATCGGCTCGGGAGCCGTCAGGCACCACCCTTCACCCTGCGAACCGATTGCCGAGTTCGCACATGCCGACGACTCTCCAGCGACGCCTTTCACCCGGCGCGGAGTGCTCCGACACATACGTCCCGGCGTGATTGTTGCGCTATACACTACAAAGACATGCAATACGGGTCAATTTGAGCCATGAGCACTCCTGCGCCAACATCCACCGCCCGGACATCCGCCTGCGACGTCGTGGTCATTGGAGGCGGACCGGCAGGTTCCACCGCCGCAGCGCTGTTGGCCGGGCGCGGCCACCGCGTGAGCCTGCTCGAAAAGGCACGTCATCCACGCTTTCACATCGGCGAATCCCTGCTGCCCGCGAACCTGCCGCTCTTCGAGAAGCTTGGCGTGGCTGACGCGGTGAAAGCCATTGGCATGGAGAAATGGGGCGCAGAATTTGTTTCGCCATGGCACGATCACACACAGTCGTTCGAATTTGCCGATGCGATGGACAAATCCATGCCCATGGCCTATCAAGTGCGCCGTGCCGAATTCGATGAAATTCTGATCCGCAACGCCAGCCGCAAGAATGCACGCGTAGCGGAAGGTTGTCAGGTGCAGGACGTCGAGTTCTTGCCAGACAATGCCGGTGTGCAGGTCCAGGCCCGCCACGATGACGGCACCACCGAAACGGTGTACGGGCGATTCTTGCTGGATGCGTCAGGCCGCGATACCTTTCTCGCCAACCGCTTCAAAGCCAAGCGGAGAAACAAGAAGCACGCCAGTGCCGCCATCTATGCGCACTTTGCGGGAGCCGGGCGCAAGCCGGGAAAAACGGCGGGCAATATCACCATTTTCTGGTTCGACCATGGCTGGTTCTGGTTCATCCCTCTGGCCGACGGTGTGACCAGTGTCGGAGCGGTGGTCTGGCCGTACTATCTGAAGACCCGTGGTGAAAGCTCGCTCGAGCGATTCTTTAATCAAACCATCGCCCGGTGCGCGCCATTGAGCGAGCGGCTGCGACACGCCAGGCTGGTTTCTCCGGTGGAAGCGACCGGCAATTACTCCTACGTGTGCGACCGGACCCATGGCGGCAATTACCTGCTGCTGGGCGATGCGTACGCCTTCATTGATCCGGTGTTTTCCTCCGGCGTCATGCTCGCCATGCAAAGCGCCTTTGTCGGGGCCGACACCGTGGATACCTGTCTGCGCGATCCACGCAAGACCGCCAGGGAGTTAAGGAAATTCGACTCCACGATGCGGATTGGACCGAAGGCGTTTTCCTGGTTCATTTACCGGGTGACCAACCCCACCATGCGTGACATGTTCATGGGTCCGCGCAACATTTTCCGCGTAAAAGAGGCGCTTTTATCAGTGCTGGCCGGCGACGTGTTCGGCACGACACCGATTCGTGGGCGGTTGTTGGTATTCAAGGGACTGTATTACGCTACGTCCTTGCTGAATTTCAGGCGCACAGTGAGGGCGTGGAGGATGCGCAAACACAACATCCAGGGTACGGATACGGCCGGCGTCGCGGCTGACTGATGCGCGATACAATATCCTGCATGCATGTCGCAAACCTGTCCATAGCTGCGTTTATGAATCAGCCGGCACAGTGGAAAAGCCGTGCGCTGGGCACTCTCTGCTATTGTGCGGATGGAGCCGAGAGCTCGATGCAGGCTGCCATGGATGTCCCCTGCACGTCTGTACACGTGCAGCCAATGGATGCCGTTGGCACCATCTGCGAAGTTTGGCAAGGCAGCGGACAGTTGACCCAGGGCCACCGTGGCGCCTTGCACTATCGCTATGACGAAGAGATGTTGTTTGGCGTGATTGCGCTGCCGGAAGCGATGTTTGAAGCCGACGCGGAGAAGACGCCGCTGCAGCAGGCCGCCGAGTCGGCCTACGGACAGGTGTTTGCACTGCTCGACAGCATGCGGTTTCCGCATCTGTTGCGTGTCTGGAATTATATCGCCGACATCAACATTCACAGCTTTGGAATGGAGCGGTATCGCCAGTTCAACCTTGGACGGCAGGATGCCTTTCTTGCCCATGGACGCGAGGTGGCGGGAAACGTGCCTGCCGCGAGTGCGCTGGGTTCGGCTCAAGGGCCTTTGACCATCGCATTCCTGGCCGGCCGCGCCGTGCCGCAGGGCATAGAAAACCCACGCCAGACCAGTGCCTACCAGTACCCGCAACAATACGGACCGCGCTGTCCGACATTCTCGCGCGCCAGTCTGGTGCGGCTGGAGCAAGGCGAGGTGCTGTTTGTCTCCGGTACCGCCAGTATTGTCGGCCACGCGACCCTGCACCCTGGCGATGTCGTAGCGCAAACCCGGGAAACCATGGCGAATATCGAGGCCGTGCTGGCCGAGGCGAACCGTCTGGCCAGCCAGACCAGGTTCGAGCTGGCCGACCTCTATTACAAAGTATACGTGCGCGACCCGGCCGATCTGGAGCAGATTCGCGCCGAACTGGCGCATCACGTGGGCGACTCACTCATGGCGGTCTATCTGCAGGCCGATGTCTGCCGACAGGATCTGCTGCTGGAAATCGAGGCCATTGCGGCGCCCGCTTTGGTGTTCATGGTCGGTCGGGGGGGCTGATCATGCGCGCCCCCACGCGTGTGCTGCTGAGTGCCTACGATTATCTGGTACTGTATCTCGGACTGGCGTGGCTGGGGTTACTGTGTCTGGCGTGGACACCAATTGCGTGGCTTCTATGGGCGCTATTGCCCGAGCGCCGGGGCCTGGCGCTGGGGCGTTACGTCAGCATGGCGGGGTTTCGATTATACCTCGCCAGTCTCAGCGCCTCGCGCCGTTGCAGTTTTGACCTGAGCGCACTCGATGTCCTGCGCGGCGAACCGGCGCTGATTCTTGCCCCCAATCATCCAAGCCTGCTGGATGCGGTGATGATCATTTCACGCATGCCGAACGTGACCTGCGTGCTCAAGGCGGAGTTGATGAACAATGTCTTCCTCGGTGGGGGCGCCCGACTGGCGCGCTACATCCGCAACGAGCCGGTGCGGTGCATGATACGAGCGGCAATCGTGGATTTGTGTGGTGGCAGCCATCTGTTACTATTCCCGGAGGGCACACGCAGCACTGCGGGGGCACTCAGACCGCTCAAGGGCAGTGTCGGCGTGATCGCGCATCAATCGCAGGTGCCGGTACAGACGATTCTGATAGAAACGGACTCGCCATATCTGAGCAAGGGGTGGCCGCTGTTCCGCAAGCCGTCCATGCCGATTCACTATCGGGTCCGCCTGGGGCGGCGCTTTGAGCCGCCCCAGCATGTGCGGCAGTTCATGACGGAACTGGGACATTACTTTGCACAGGAGATGATCGAAAGAGCGGGTTAAATGCCTGGCATCCGACCCGGCCCACTCGCTGCCCATGAAGACTGCCCGTACGATAATATGATTGCTGCCTCGACCACGCACCTCGTCCTCATCCCCAGCTACAACCCCGGCCCGAAAGTCTATGAGACCGTGCGCACCGCACGCCGATACTGGTCCCCGGTTTGGGTGGTTGTGGATGGGAGCAACGACGGCAGTGCCGAAGGCTTGCTGGCGATCTCGGCAGATGACCCTGGCCTGCGCGTAATTGTCTTGCCACGGAACCAGGGTAAAGGTGCGGCAGTACTGCGTGGCCTGGAACAGGCGGCAGAGGCGGGCTTCAGCCATGTCTTGACCATGGACTCGGACGGTCAACATTCACCCGAGCGTATTCCGGAATTCA
>CAYUFA010000057.1:0-16490 GCA_964443845.1 uncultured Ectothiorhodospiraceae bacterium | reverse complement strand
CCCACAATGAGCTCGTCATAGACTCCCTTGCGCCGCGCCATTTCGATCATCTTCGGTGACAGGTCCACACCGACCAGCTGCGTACAGAGGTCGCGCACCAGCGGGCCGACCAGACCGGTGCCACATCCGAGATCCAGCACTGCCAGGCCACCCCCGGTATCCGTCACGCGGGCATGCAGCATGCGGCTGACATGTTCCGGTGTGCGATACCCCAGGTTTTTCACCAGTGCGTCGTCAAAGCTGTTTGCGTACTCATCGAACAGCTTGCGTACGTAGTTCTCCGGAGCGGAATCCGGAGTTTCGCCCCTGAGTATCGCGAGAAAGTGCCGGGCCCCCGCCTGTGCCGGGTCCAGTTCCAGGCTGCGTTCAAACGCGGCACCCGCCGCTTCGCTCCTGCCCGCCGCCTGAAAGGCGCAGCCGAGTGCAAAGTGCGAGTCGGCATTCTGCGGATCCAGTACGACGGCCTTGCTGCCGCAGGCAATGGCTTCCTCGTATCTTTTCAGCTGTACAAGCAGGGTGCCCAGCGATACCCAGGCTGGAATATATTCCGGACGGCTGGCAACGTAGTTCCGGAAATGCCCCACTGCTTCCTCATGCCTGCTGAGAGACATGCTGGCACAGCCGAGGTTGAACAGCGCGTCATGCAGCCCCGGCGCCAGCTGCAATGCCGTCCGGAACTCCCCGTATGCCTCCTCCAGCGTTCCTTTTTGCAGCAACAATACACCGAGATTGTTGTGTGCGGCGGCATACTCCGGCTTCATCCTCACCACGTCGCGTAATGCCTGCTCCGCCGCAACGAGGTGTCCTTGTATACGCAGCAGGTCACCGAGGTTGTTGCGCGCCTCGATATAGTCCGGACGCAGGGTCAACGCCCTTTCAAAGGCCGCGGCTGCCTCATCCAGACGGCCCTGGCTCTTGAGGGCATTTCCCAGGTTGTTCCAGGCTATGTACGCATGCGGTTGTCCCCGGATTACCTGCCGGCAACAGTGCTCGCAAGCCACCATGTCACCCAGCATGCCATTGACTGTCCCCAGCAGGTTCCACGACTCCCAGTCCTGCGGATTCTTGCGCGTTACCCAGTCAAGCCGCTCACGCGCCCCTGACAGGTCCCCGCGGTGGAATGCCTCGATTGCGCCTGATTTCTGCTCTGTCAGCTTCCGGATGTTATTCGCCATGGGGCATGGTTCCGGGTCACCCGATCATCATGATGTCCGGATGGACGATCTCCCGTGATTCTACCGGGCGCTGGCGTGATGTGGTATCGAACTTCGGTCCATCCCGCAACCGATGGCTCCTGCAGCATGCGCAAGCCGGCGTTTACAAGGCCCGCTGCAGGGTGATACTGGCTGCCGGGCGGTCCGTGCGCATTATGCAACTGCATGTTCTACAAACTTTTCCGTCGCTCTTCCAGCGGAGTGGCCAACGCGGGGAATGACCGCCCCCGGACGCAGCGATCACCCCTTTGATCAATACCGGACAGGAAACCCGGAGTCAGCCGAACATTCGTTTGAACAGCAGTGAACAGGTTGGCTGCACAGGCTGACTCGCAGGCCCGGGACCTGCCGGCACCCCGCGCGGAAGTGCAGGCAGACCCGCGAAGTGGAGGTTGTCTGGCAATTTGTCGGCTTGTCGATCATGACACCAGGCTGGGCAGGCCAAAGGCGCCCCGTTGTACACAGGATGATGCTTCACCATCTGGCACGATGCGGAAGCAATCACGATCCCGTGCGGTCTGCTGGCTGATTGCCTCGAAGCGGATTGGTAATCAGGGCGACATTGAACGCGATCGATATGCGCACTTCGTTCGACCTGCTTTCCTCTACATGGTGTTCCATCCATGCAGGGAACAAAAGCAGATTCCCTTCACGCGGCGGGACCTTCACGGTATATGAATTGAAAAGATTGGCTTCCTGAAACGGCAACTGCAGGTATCGCATTGGTCGCCCGAAATCTTCCAGCACGAAGTCCCCGCTGTTTCCAGGGGACCTCACGTAATAACAGCCACTCAGGACCAGTGGATTCGGCATGCCCGAGGGCGATTGATGGGAATGGAGGATGTTCCAGTTGCCGGATTCATTGATATTTGCCCACATGGACGTCACACGCAATTTGCTCGATGCCTGACCAAAACCATATTCCATGCCAACCCTGTCAAGCCTGCCGGCAATGAAATCTGTCAGAACCCGGAATTCCGGGTTCCTGTGCAACTTGCCGTGGCTTTGCCACCCTCCACGATTAGAGTAACAAACACCAGGATCGACCCCGGCCTCGGCCATGATTGCGTTGGTCAGCTGCTCGTTGACAACAGCATATTCCGGCATCTCAAAGGTCCAGAGCGGAGAGCCAAACAGCAAAGACATATTGTCAGACATGGATAATTCCTGAAAGCGGCGTTCCAGAGTGCCAATTATTGCGTAATCCGGGCTGGCTTGCGAAGTGTCCTGGATGTGTGGATTCTGGCATCACTGGCTGGAATTTTACAGCGTCCAGCAGCCGTGGCTGCGGACTTCCGGATATATGCGGAGCATTTTCCGTGCGCGCCATCGCAATTCACCCAGACGGCCCTGCCGGAACGACAGGTAAACGTGGTGATCCGGCCTGCTCAGATACCGAGCGCTTCCAGCAGAGGCCCTAGATGCGCTTCATAGCGTCGCCAACGTTCCACCGATCCGGTATAGATCGGTTTCCTGACCTGGTCATAGCTCGGTGTCTTCACGGTACGCTCGATCTGGTGATAATTCAGGCAGCGCTCATCCCACTCCAGACCGACAAACTCCAGGATCCGGCGGCTCATCTCCTCCTGATTTGCGACGACCTCTTCATATTGCACATCGAGAATCGGGACAGCCAGCGTTCGCTTCCAGTATTCCATCAGTTGTTCGTACTGTCGGTAGTAGAGGCCCAGTGATCTCAGGTCGCTGGCGTATGGGTGGAATGAATTGAAGTGCTTGAAGTAGATCGATACACAGGTGTCAATCGGGTTGCGCCGACAGTGCAGCACCCTGGCGCCGGGGAACAGCCTGTCGATCAGGCCCAGTGCCTCGTAATTGTGTGGCATCTTGTCCACGATCCGCCGCGCCTCCGGCGCATAACGCTGCAGGTCTTCAAGATATTCATTGGCAATCCGGTTGAGTGACTCAGTGGTAGCGTCTTTCATGCAGCCGGGATAAGGCCACTTGCTGTCCAACCGCTTCTGCAGCGTGCCGGAGAGGTGATACATGTCCTCAAGTTCACCCGCGCCATGGACGTCAGGGTGGCTGGCAAGAATCTGCTCGAGCAGGGTGGTACCTGAGCGAGGCATGCCGACGATGAATACAGGCAGTTCGGAGTCATTGGTCGCTCTTGCCCGTGATCCCCTTGAATCTGCACGGTAAGCGCCCTGCAAGGATGAATACAGATGCTCGGTCAGCTTGACATCGTAGCCAGGATGGTCCTCGATATTCGCAGCATGGTAATGCTCGAAGGCCTTGTTGTATTCGCCAACGTCATCGTACAGGTCACCCATGACAAAATTGCGCTGGATACGCGCCCACTTTTCCAGGACCTGTGGATCGTGTGCATCGAGAAGTTCCAGTGCCTGCTCACGTTGTCCGAGGTGTCGCGCCATCACCCCGTATGCCAGGGCAACCAGGACCTGGTCTTTATGCCCTGACAGCAGAGGTTGCAGGATCGCGTTCGCCTCTGGAAACCTGCCAAGCCGCTCCAGTACCATGACCTGTCCAGCCAACGCCTCCGTGTAAGCCGGACGGTGTGCCAGGGCCTCGCCGAAGCGCTCGAAGGCCTGTTCAAAATCACCCTGTTGCTGCAGGCAGGTTCCGAAGTGGTACCAGGCTTCGGCAAAATCGGGCTTCAGCTCTAGCGCCCGCCTGTAGGCAGCCTCGGCTTCCGGGAAGTTCTTGCGGAAGTCCTCGACGCACAGAAGGGCATTACCCAGGTTGTTCCAGGCAGGTACATGCCTGGCATCATGGCGAATGGCCGAACGAAATACAGCAACTGCCTCATCGAACCGGCTCTGCGACATAAGTATGGTACCGAGATTATTCTCAAACTCGGCGCAGCCGGGATCGGCTGCAAGCGCGGCCCGGAATCTCTGTTCCGCCTGAACGGGATCGCCGGCCTGCTTGGAAAGCAGTCCAAGGTTGTTTTGCGCAAGCGCACAATGCGGATCGAGATCAACCGCGCGCTCGAATGCAACCAGCGCGTTGGTCGTGTCGCCCAGCGCATGCCGCGCGCCACCCAGCGTGTTGTACGCATCAGCATAGTCAGGCCGGAGCTCCAGCGCCTTCTCGATCCACTCGAGCGCTTCCTGCGGACGACCCGCCTCGATCAATGCCAGGCCGGTAAGGTTGTAGGCCTCCGGCTGATCGGGCCACTTCTGCACGGCAATCTGGTAGGTGCCGATCGCCGCGTCGAACTCTTTCAGCCTGCGCTGGATATTGCCTGTCTCAATCCATGCCTCGATATTACCAGGGTCGCGCCGGGAGACCTTGCGCAACCATTCGATAGCCGCTTCATGATCGCCCTTTCTGTCCAGTGCCAGCCCCTTGTTCAGCAGCGGCCCGGGTGCTGAATGATCCAGGCTTATGGCCTTCTCGAACTGCTCCAGGGCCTCATTGATCTCGCCGCTGTCCAGCAATATCAGGCCGAGGTTATTGACGCTGGCGGCCTGGCCTGGCCCAAGCCGTATCGCCTCACGCGCGTACCTGACCGCTTCGGACAGGCGGCCGAGTTGCCGCAGCACGATGCTGATGTTGGTATAGGGAGATATATAGGCTGGATTCAGCCGGATAGCACGTTCGTAGGCACTGGCCGCGTCTTCCCACAGGTGCAGGCTTTGCAGCGCAACGCCGAGGTTGTACCAGGCACCAACATGCCCGGGTGCCAGCTCCACCGCCTTGCGACAGCAGGCAACGACCTCCTCGAGCGCACCGAGCTGTGCCTGGACACCGGCGCGCAGAAACCAGGCCTCGGCCTGCTTCGGTTGTTCACGGCAATACTGATCACACAATCGCAATGCTTCCACGGCCCGGCCTGACTGAACCATCTCCATGATTTTTCCTGGGTATTCCATTACTTGTCCCGTGCATCCCTTACCAAAACATAAACCTGCCCGGCAATGTCGTCGCCGAATTCCTCTCTCAGAACAATGTCGTCGACCGCGAGCACGCGGAGACCTGATGCCCGGGCCAGCCCGGATATATAGTCCGGTCGTTGCGCATAGCGACCGGAGGTGCGCAGGGAGTAAGGACTTTCATCACTCGAACGTTCTATCGAGAAGCTCATCAGTCCGTTGTCGCGCAATACGCGTGCGCACGCCGGGAACACCGGCGCCAGATCCCCGATATAAATAAACACATCACCCGCAAGGATCAGGTCACAGGTAGTACTCCCCTGTCTGGCCAGAAACATCGAAACGTCATCCTGAGACAGGTGATCATATATCCCCAGCGCCCTGGCCTTGTCCAGCATGCGCTCTGACAGGTCGACACCAGTGAGCGTTTTTGCAATATCGGTAAAGTATTGTGCACACAGGCCGGTACCACAACCCAGGTCCAGGATATCGAGTGCCGATGAGCTTTCGTCCAGCGCAATCCGTACCATCCGGTTCATCACCCCCGGTGCTGAATACCCGAGTGCACCGACAAGATGTTCGTCGAAATTGTCGGCGTATCCGTCGAACAGTTCCTGTACATAATCAGCAGGAGACCGGGGCGGCGCATCGTTCACGCCGATGACAGACAGAAAATAGGCGGCATTGGCGTGCTCAGGATTGATTGCGAGAATGCGCCGGAAACACTGCTCCGACTCCGTGTGGGCATTGCGCTTGTGCAGGATGAAGCCAAGGTAGTACAGTGCGCCGATGTGATCGGGCGCCCCGGCAAGCGCCCGTCGCAGGCAGGGCTCCGCATCATCCGGACGGTTTTCAAACAGCCTGGACATCCCCAGGTTGACGAGCGCATCGGGATAATCCGGCCTCAGGCCCACGGCTTTCTCGTAACACACCGCGGCTTCTGCGGCCCGGCCCATCTGCCGCAGGGCAGTCCCCAGATTGTTAAGCGCCTCGGGGTGGTCAGGCACTTTTGCCAGCGCGGCACGCAACACATCCACCGCCTCGGCATACTTTGCGGAATCGATCAGTGCGCCTCCCAGGTTCACCTCGGTGTTGGTATCGCCAGGCCGGAGCCGGAGGGCCTCGCGAAACTGTTGCTCCGCTCTGGTACGCTTGCCGAGTGATCGCAACACGCAGGCAAGATTGTTACGCAACGCAGCAGCGTCCGGCCACAATGCGACCGCACGCTCCAGTGCCGATTCTGCAGCCGGGAAATCTCCGCTCATCCCGCAAACCATGCCGAGCAACCCGAACACCTCGGCATCGCAGGACTCCGTGGCCGTTTCCAGGACCTGGCGTGCAGCCACCAGATCGCGGGCCTGGATAAGTTGCATGGCTCGCTGTTTTGCGCTTGTCGTAGTGGTGTTAGTGGACACTGAACGAGATATGCATACTCTGGGTTTGTGATTCAGGTTGCAAAACAGAACATCGGCTGCAGCTCTGGCGGCAGCGCCTTCAGCACTTCCGGACTGATGATCAGCGGCTTCTGATGGTAAAAGTTTGTTGAATCACGCCACCACGGACGGCAGTAGACGAGATAAATAATCGGCCGTTCCGACCGGGTGTAGTTTGCAGTCCCTCCGTGCAGCAAACGCGCATCGAACAGATAGCATCCCCCGGGTTCAGGCAGAACCGAGACCGAATCCATCAGGTCAGGTTGTGTGTTCTTCCAGTTGATCTGGTGGCGGTGGGTGCCCGGCCAGATGCGGGTCACTCCGGTCATGGCATCGAGCGGGACGAGTGGTATGGCCAGCGTGATCGCGTAGGGCGGCAGTGACTGTGACAAACGCTCATCCTCTTCAAAGAGGAACGGAAAATCGACATGCACATGCTGGTCCGCCGAGTCAGGTCGGGAGGTGACTGCAACATAGGCATCAAGTATGCAATTTCCGCCCAGCAGGCGCCTGAGAACGGGCATTACAGCGGCAGGAGCAAACAGGGCAGGGTTATTGAATGGCGGTTTAACTTCGAGCGCAACCATGGTGCGCTTGTCGCCGACTTCCCTGCTTGCATCGATCAGACTTCCATATTCTTCCAGGTACGCACGCCTGGCATCATCCAGGTGGTCGGGCGAGATGACATTATTGATAACCACTGCACCATATGTCGTGAATGCCTCGCAGCAGGAATCGACAAAGACACCTGAATCGATGGCGGGATCCGGGGCCACGAATGTCACGGCAGATGTCATGGATTCAGTCATCATCGACTCACGATTGCAGCGATTCGATCTGTTCGAGAACCTGCCGCGCCTGCGTATTTTCAGGCTCCAGCAGCAGCGCATTCGACACGGCTGCATGCGCACCGGCCAGTTGGCGGTGTCCGGCCAGAAGCACCCGGGCCAGCAGGAGATGCGCCGCGGCCATTCCCGGTGCGCGTTCGAGCGCGGCGCGAATACAGTGTTCCGCATTATCCAACTGGCCCGTGGATGCATACAGGTTGCCGAGAAACAGGTGGACCTCCGCGGCACCAGGGTTGAGGGCTACGAGTTTTTTCGCCAGTTCGAGGGCGGAGTCCGTGTCCTTTTTCAGAACGAGGACGTTGGCCAGGTGAGAGAGTATGGCGACACTGTCCGGGGCAAGGTCGGCGGCCCGCTGGAGACACCGCTGCGCGTGGCCAATGTTGCCGGCGCGCACGTACCCGATTCCCAACTGGTGCCACGCCATCGAATTCTCGGGATCTTCGTCGCACGCCACGTGCAACAGTGACAGGGAAGCGGCCAGCTGGCCGGTATCGCGTAACGATATGGCCTTTGTTACCGCAGTGGTTTCGGAGTAGTGTGAAGCTGCCATGGAGGGAAACTCGGTTCGATCGACCAGCTGCGATTCTTATCACCCGGCGCCATCCGTCCGGACGGGAGCATACGCCCGCTTTGATAGATAACCAGGCAGCCTGACTTCCGGCACAGATCAACAATAACCTATTGTTTTTATAAAAAACAGTCTCCCGTAATCCCGGATCGCTCATTGCCGGCATGGAATGCGGGGCCAGCGGGCCGGGTACGGAATTATACCAGATCAACTGTACCAACTCGGGCGAAGATTTGGAACCCGAACACGGTGGTCGCAGCGCTGCAGCGGGTAGTGGTCATTACGGAACCATAATTGATCCGGGCCCACTACTGCCCCATATCAATCCGTTGCACGATCAGCAAGTCTGTCATTATGCACAGCCTGGCAGGTGATCAGCCAGGCCGGGACATGAAATTCAACACCGGCCGTACAAACCTTGCGTCCCGGCGGGAGAGGGAGTTTGTGGAACAGCAGTGATCCGGACCATGCGGGCTACCTGATGGGTATTCCTGAACCCCGCCACCTTTTTTCCAGTATTTCGAAAACGCGATGGTCTGCGCCTGACACCGTCAGTCCGTTCGACCGGTTCGCCGGAGATAACCCTGCAACCTGCCCGGGCAGGCAGGACCGGGCAGCACACCACCGTGCGTTTACTGCGTTTCCGATGCAGGAAATTATACGGGCCCGAGAGATCGAGGGTACAGGCTCTACAACATGAAGCCCGGCATCTCCCGCAGGAAAGACTTCATTCGCTCCGCGAGCAAGCCGGTGAACGGGTGCGCGATAGCCACATGAGGACCCCTGACGCTCGGGGCCTGAGCGGACAGGATGGGTGTCGGGGAAACTGCCGGCCCGGGGTGAATCAGGTGAGATTACACGCGCTGCCGCAACCACAGAGCGAAGCCCGTTTTTCGGAGTACATGCCGGAATCCCGGGTGGGCGTTGTCAAACCGGACCTGCCGCCAGATGCGGTCCGCACCCTACACCGTCAGCCACCCGGTAATGCTGTAGCGGGGCCGCGGTGCAAATGGCATCACGTAGGACACGAGATGACGCACCGGTACCGCAAAAATCAGCAGCGAGTTGTAAGTCGGCACATAGGTACCCGTAACACTCCCATCCTGCTCCAGGAAATGCGTCAATCCTCCCCAGTCGGGGTGCCAGGCCTTGCTCAGGTTGAACACGAAGGCTGCCCGCCGTTCGGCCTTCTGGGTATCATCGTGCATCATCAGGAAGTCACCGCCGGTGTAGCGCGCTGCAAGTATCTCGATCTTGCAGACCTCGGGCATGCCGGTTACGGTTCGTGCAAAGTCAAAAAACCGGTCCGATTCGAGAAAATTCCTGAAGCGGTTGACGTAGGCATCCTGACGGCACGGTTCCAGGTTCCGGTCGGAAACCGAGTAATGGCCGTAGCAGAACTGGAACCCCCGGGAACCGAGGGCTGTAATCCTTTTCTGGATTGCCGCCCATTGATCATCTGACATGCCGGCCCGTTGCTCCCGGGAAAACACGCTGGGCCTGCCATTTTCCATGTACGCAAGCTGCCAGGGTATTTCGGTATCCAGGGAACGAAGGACGTTTTCCGCAACCTCCTCGCTCAGCGCATTCCTGATGAGGATGCGCTTCTCGCGCACAAATTGCGTGTGCAGTTTCTCCGCCTCTAACTGGCTGTTCAGCATACAGGTTCACCTTCGCACGTGATCGACTACTGGTAGATCCGACCGGCCGGATTTACGGACAAATGCCAGACGCTGGAATTATAATGATTTCTCCGGCCCGGTACCCGGACGATTTCGGCAAATCACGTCGTTCCTGCAACGGCAATGGCCATTTGGAAAGCAGAGGTGAATCGCATGATGTCGCTCCAGCAGCTAATCGCCTCTCCGGCATGGTTCCCGGATGCGATCTATACCGACCGGGGATTGCTTGACGTGTACCAGGTCGGCCGGCAACTGCTTTCGGACAGCCCGTTCCTGGATCAGCGCATGACAAGCCGCTCCGGAGGCCGGCAGCAGGCTGCATTTACCTACGCTGAGCTGGCGTTGCTGGCAGAAGGCTTCCGGACGGACGGCATCTGTTTCGTATTCCACACTTCGTTCTGTCGTTCAACCCTGATGGCACAGGCATTGCACGTCGACGGTGTCAGTTTTTCGCTAAAGGAGCCATCAATCCTGCTTTCGCTGGCCGAATCGATCCGTTACACCCGTTCCATGCAGGAATCGGACAAGATCCGGGTGGCTCTGGCAGCCATGTTGAGGCTCGTAACCGGCCTGGTAGGGCAGAACGAGAAGGCGATCATCAAACCAACCAACTTCGCCAACAATCTGCTGCCATATATCGCAGACACAGGCGCAAAAATCCTGCTGATGTATTCCAGCCTGCGGAGTTATCTGATATCGATTCTGAAGTACGGCGAACGCGGACGGGCATTTACACGGCAACTCTACATCCGGCTGATGGCTGACTGTAAGGAGCTTGGGAAAATCGAACCCGGGCAGGCACTGCTACAGACAGATCTCCAGATCGCGGCACTGGTCTGGCAGCAGCAGATGAGCCTGTTCATGGAAGTCATCGACACGGCACGGCGTGGCCAGATACACACCCTCTCCAGCGATGTATTCGGCGCCCGGCGGGAAGCGGTACTCGCCGGGGTTTTCAGGTTCTTTGATATACCGGTTTCAGGGCGACAGCTCGAACAGGTCCTGACAGGACCGGTCTTCCGGCAACACTCCAAAAGCGGGAAAATGGTCGATGACCAGACGATACTGCACCAGACCCAGGCAATCTCGGATAGATACCAGGAAGAACTCGAGAGCACCTTGCAATGGGCGGCAACGACCATGTTTGCCAATCGCATCAGGGTTCCATTGCCGAACAGCCTTGCGGTGCCGGATGCAGACGGAATATAAGCCGCATGTCGGGAACAGATGAAACCGGACAGTCCATGGCGGATGTGAAATTCCGCGCCCGGTCATTACTCGCGGCAGACGACACCGACGCCGCCTATCGCCTGCTGCGGAAGGTATGCCAACCGGGCAACGATGATGCCGAGACCTGGTTTCTGTTCGCGAGCGTCAGCGCGAGCCTTGCCCGCCTCGAAGAAGTTGTCGAAGGTTGCCGGCGCACCGTGGACCTGGAGCCGCGCCATATCCAGGCCTGGTACAATTTCGGACTGGCCTGTTTTCATCTTGGCCGGTGGGAGGATGCCGTTTCTGCATACCAGGCAGCACTCGCCATCGAACCCGGCTCACCCGCCATCCTTGGTAATCTCGGCGCAACCTGGCTGGAATCCGGTGACCCGGTACGTGCAATTGAATGCTGCAGCAGAGCCGTCGAACTCGACCCACGCTCGGTGGCCGCCATCAACACACTGGGGATCGCCTGCCGTGAACTGGGCAATTACGCGGATGCCCTCGATGCCTTCGAACGCGCCGCGCTGATTGACCCGGAGAACGCCGATGTTCGCTGGAATCGCGCACTGGCATTGCTCAAAACCGGCGATTTCCGGCGGGGATGGGACGAATTCGAATGGCGCTGGCGGTTCGAGACGGCGATGCAGCGCTCCACGCCATATCCCGCATGGCGTGGCGAACACCCGGTCAACTCGCTGCTGGTATACATGGAACAGGGCCTCGGCGACCAGATCATGTTCGCCTCCTGCCTGCCAGACCTGCTTGCCACGGGCAGCCGCGTGATCGTCGAGTGCGAACCACGGCTTGTGCCATTGTTCGAACGGTCTTTCCCCGGTATCCGGTTTCATGGAGGCACCTGGGATGAGCGTCAGGCACAGTGCCGGATTCCGATCCAGTGCCAGATTCCGCTGGGCAGCCTGCCGCGCATCTTTCGTCGGGACCGGAAGGCATTCCCCGCGCAGCCGGGCTACCTTCTGGCTGATGCGGAGCTGATCTCTCAATGGCGCAACAGGCTGGACGGCCTGGGAGACGGCATGAAGATCGGACTCTCCTGGAGCGGCGGCAAGGACCTGCGCACCCGGACCAGGCGGACGATCCCGCTGTCCGCCTGGCGTGAAGTGCTTGCAATCGATAACGCCATGTTCATCAATGTACAGTATGGTGACTGGCGCGAGGAAATCGAGACGGCACGCATCTCCGGTATGGAAATCCGGTCGCTCGACGGGGTGGATGCCATGACCGATCTCGATACATTCGCCGCCCTGCTGATGGCACTTGATCTCGTGGTAACCGTGGACAACAGCACCCTGCACCTGGCCGGCGCACTAGGCGTCGAGACCTGGGGACTGCTGCCGTATGATTCAGACTGGCGCTGGGAGGCGGGTGCAAACCGCACCTCGTGGTATCCGGGTGTGCGATTATTCAATCAACCCGTGCGCGGAGACTGGGCGGTTGCACTGCAATCCGTCAGCGCCGAACTTGCGTGCAGAACGATGACCTCATGAACCATACGATACCGACATGACCTGTTTCTTCATTGGTGGTGCACCCCGCTCGGGAGGCACCCTCCTCATGAGCATCCTGTGCTCCGACCGCACGACCAACCCGGCACTACGCGAGGCTCATTACCTGCGTGAGATGGTACAGGCGTACCGGCAGGGCAAGCAGCACTTCAATACGCTCGAGGGCGGTCACTTCTTCACCGACCTCGAGGATCTGCGACAATTCTCCGCCAGATGGGTCCAGGCCTTCCTCGATAAACTCGCCGTACGATACGCGCCAGCTTCTCACCTGGTAATTAAAAGCTTCCTGATGAGCATCATGTTTCCCGCCGTGTTCGAACTGTTGCCGGAAGCACGGTTTCTGATCTCGGTGCGGGACCCGCGCGACATCGCCTGCTCGCAGATCGATGTTGGGGAAAGGCAGCGCCAGCAGGGACAGAATGTCCGCTTCCCGCGC
The DNA here is from genome assembly GCA_964443845.1 of uncultured Ectothiorhodospiraceae bacterium. GTDB lineage: Bacteria > Pseudomonadota > Gammaproteobacteria > UBA9214 > UBA9214 > UBA9214. The sequence goes on along the minus strand of CAYUFA010000057.1, from coordinate 3,717 downwards.
GATGTCACCCGGCTGTCACGCGAGAACTGCCACTACTATCTGCCGTCCATGACCTACCAGCACCCACGCTTCCGGAGTCAGGTGCTGTTCGTGCGCTACGAGGACCTGGTGCAACGGCCGGACGCACAGATCGAACGGCTCCGGGGGTTTACCGGGCTGGCCCTGGAAGATTACAACCCGGCCGATACCTGGACCGATGCTGGCCGCGACTTCCGGAGTGATCGCGAATCAGGTGATCCCTATATCAATGAACTCTATGGCGCAGGTGTCTCAGCCAGTCGCGTAGGGCGCTACCAGGCAATGCTTGCACCCGCCGAAATCCGGGCCATCGAAACGGAGTGCGCGCCGATTTTCTCTGCATTCGGATATGGGCCGGATCAGGCTTGACAGGCAAACTGACACGACAATCCGGGCCTGATAGTCTCAGAATGTATTGAGGGGGGGTGCCGAATCGGCCTGAACCTGAAACGCACTGCAGGCCAGGGCCCCGGTTTATGACTGCATGACACCCTGACGGAGGGGTCCATCCTTCATGCGTCCGTTCGACAGCGGCCTTGTCCGGCACAGGACGAATCCATCACCGGCCGACAACGCCGCCGGATACATCATGAAGTCGTGTAACCAAATTCCGTAGCCAGAACGGAAACACGCCAGGGGACGACAATGCTTCCGGAAATTGACCTGAACGGACAGACGCCGGTAAACGATATCAGCCAGTCTGATCTGCTGATGAAAGGAGCAGAATGGTTTTTGAAACACGGCGTGTTACTTGTCAGGCACGTATTCAGTCCTGATTTCATCCGATGTTTGCACGAAGAATACAAAACCAGATACAAAAGATATCTGGTTGATGAGAGTGACCGGAATTTGCAGGATTTCCACGATGCAAAAGGCGTCGGCGTCGGACGAATCATGATCCCGCTGGAGCTGGCTGGTTCATTCAACTCGGAAGAATTCTATGCCAATTGCGGATTGATGCCACTGCTTGAATATCTACTGGGCAAATCATTGATCATTAATAGCCTCGGGTCGGTATTTTCACTTCCGGGCTCACCGGATCAACCTGTACACAGGGATATGGCGAATATCTATGCAACGGATGTTAACAGGAATATTGATGATTCCTGGCTGGCGAGCACACCCCCGTATGCAATAACCATGGGCACGCCCCTGATACCGATCACAACCCGGACAGGCAACACCCGGTTCTGGCCGGGTACTCACATATCAACGATCAGGCATGACGATCCAGCCCTGGGCCAGGGAGTGGACTTCACGTGCAGCATCGGTTCCTGTATTTTATTCGATTACCGGGTCCTGCATGCCGGCGTTGCAAACAGATCTGAACTGGTCAGGCCACTACTCTATACGGTTTACTCCCGGGACTGGTTCAGGGATTCGGTCAACTATGACAAACACAGCTCCCTTGAAATTTCTGCAGCACAGTTCACGCAGATACCAGACCGGTATCAACACCTGTTTTCATGGGCCGTGAAAGATACCGACAGGCGTTCCTCGCCCCGGGCCCAGAAGCCCGGGCGCAATGACCTGTGTTATTGCAACAGTGGCAGGAAATACAAGCACTGTCACGGCAAGCTGGCCTGAAATCAGGCTTTAAGCCCCCGGCAAATCACACAAGGCAAGCGCTCCCGGAGCTGCTGCCGAGAGGGTGAGTTCCGGCACCCGGCGCGGAAACGGGCACAAACCCGGGAACCACCAGCATATTTCTTTCCGATGGAGCAGTCCCAGATTTACCCGGTTTGGCCAACCAGCTCCGCAAGCGCCCCCAGATGGCGTTGATAATTCCGCCACCGTCCCACCGACCGGTCGTGAATCGGCCGGCGTACGTCGTCGTAGGTGGGCGTGCTGACCACCCGGGTATTTTCGTGAAAACGCAGGCACTGATCACTCCAGGCAAGACCACAGAAATCAACCAGCTTGCGGGCACCACTCTCGACATCGGTCACCAGGTCTTCATAGCGCACCTCGTACACAGGCACCCGAATGATGCTTTTCCAATGCGCCATCAGCATCCGGTACTGGCGATAGTAGTCCGCCAGGGCATCGAGATCACTCGTGTAGGGATGATTCCCCGTCATCGGCTGGAACCAGATCGACAGGCAGGTATCGCGCGGATCACGTACACAATGAATGATCCGGCAGCCCGGGAACAGCAGGTCGATATACCCCAGCGCCAGAAAATTGTGGGGCATCTTGTCCGTGATCCGCGCTGCAGCAGGCGCGAGCCGTGACAGCGTATCCAGATAATCCCGGGCGGCGTGATCCAGAACCGGCACGGTGAGCCGCCCGGCAGCCTCCACCGCTGGCGCAGGACCACCCAGTGCATGCACGATCCGGGCGATATCGTCCCGTTCGCCGGCGCCGAACACGTCCGGGTGACTCGCCAGTATCTGCTCGACCAGGGACGTGCCCGAACGCGGCATGCCAACAATAAATACCGGGAGTTCGGAGTGATTCGAACTGCGCGGAAGCCGGGTGTGGTGCAAGGATGAAAAGGCAGCGGCAATCCCGCGCAAGGATTCCCGCGTCTGTTCCGGATCATAGTGATAGTTCAGCAGCCGGTTGCCGAGCCGGTAATGTTCGAAGGCCTGCTCATACTCGCCGGTGGCATCGTAAAGCTTCCCGAGTGCGAAATGGCTGTCACGCAACACGTGCTCCGGGACGGAATCGAGCAGCAGCCCCTCGAGCATTGCGATGGCCCTGGCCTGCTCATTGCAGTGCCTTGCCAGCACGGCATACGCCAGCACGATCGGGGGGGCAACGGGTACTTGCTGCAGAGCCGTCCGCAGCACCTCCAGCGCCTTCCCGTAGTCGCCCTCATATTCGTAATTCAGCGCCAGTGCCGCGCAGGCATCCGGCTGTTCCGGATGCCGGGTCAGCACGGCCTGCAACTGCGCACGCGCCTCGTCGTATTGCCCCGCCGCGCTCAACAATCGCCCCAGACTCAGGCGGGCCGGAATCGATTCCGGGTCAAGCAGGATGGCCTCCCGGTAGACCGATTCAGCGCTATCGAATCTTGACAGCGATTCAAAACGCTGGCCGGCCTGAATCAACACATGATAAAAACTGCTGGCAATGTCGCGGTTACCAGGGTCGAGCGCCCGGGCCTTGCGCAGGGAATCTGCAGCCATTACCGGGCGACCCAGCCTCATCAGCACGGACCCGAGCAGCCACCAGCCACCTGCATTGTCCGGCTGGTCACGGGTCATTCGCTCTGCCGCATGCCGGGCCGCACTGACCCGGCCGGCGCCTAACATGAACTCAATCTGTTGCAAGGAGTCTGCCGGCATTCACACAGCAATCACGGTGTTGTACCCAGGGCATCAAGCAGCGGCTGCAAGTATTGCTCATAATTCCGCCAGCGCCGGACAGAGCGCCTGTAGATCGGTTGCCGGACCTGGTCATAACTCGCCGTTTTTGAATTCCTTGCGGACTCGTAGTAGCGCAGACAGCGCTCATCCCAGGGCAGACCGCAGTACTCGACCAGCTGGCGGCTGCGGGTTTCCGGGTCTTCGACGAGGGATTCGTACTGCATCTCGAACATCGGCATTTCCAGCGTATCGCGGAAATGGAACATGGTGCGCTGATACTGACGGTAATGCTGGCCAAGATGCGCGAGATCATAGGCGTAGTTGTGGTAGCTGGCGAAATCCTGGAAATAGCAGGACAGGCACACATCGGCGGGATCACGCAGGC
>CAYUFA010000056.1:0-17199 GCA_964443845.1 uncultured Ectothiorhodospiraceae bacterium | reverse complement strand
CCGTCCGCCAGCTTCAGTCCGCGCAAGCGGCGGGTGCCGAGACGGCGGATGACCTTCGCGATCTGGCGATTCTCGCGCCAGCTGGTCAGCGGGCCGCGCAATAACACGGCAACCACGATCACGCCAAGCGCCAGGCCGGCCGCCAGGTAGAGCCGGTTCGGGTCAGTAGCGACAGCCTGCAGCATGGGTTCCAGCTGTTCCGGCATCGGTTCCGTCCAGTATGCAAAGGCTGGCGATTATAAAACAGACCTGCGGGGAAGGGGATCGATGCGGACCCGGGAGTCCGCCGGACGGACGGGTGCGCAGCTCAGCCGCCGGGTGCCGTGCCGGAATCCGTCCGGCCGGGTGTCCGGTCAGCGACCGTCCCGGGCTGCAGGGTGTGCAGGAATCTGGCCGGGTTCACCGCCTTGCCGTTGTGCAGTACCTCGAGGTGCACGTGCGGGCCGGTCGAGCGGCCGGTCGAGCCCATCAGCGCAATCGGTTCTCCCTTGTGCACCGTGTTTCCGGTATGCACCAGCACTTTCCGGTTGTGCCCGTAGCGGGTGATATACCCGTTGCCGTGATCGATTTCCACCAGGTTGCCGTAGCCCCTGCGCTTGCCCGCCCAGATCACGATACCGTCGGCGACGGCCAGCACGTTGGAGCCGGCCTTGCCGGCAATGTCGATACCCTTGTGCTGTTCCGGTTTGCCGGTGAACGGGTCGGTGCGCAGGCCGAAGCGCGACGTCAGCAGGCCGTGTTCGACCGGCAGGCCGGACGGGATGACCCGCGCATGCAGGTCACGGAACATCAGCAGGCGTTCGAGCAGGCGCAGCTTGCGGGTGCGGTCCTGCACGGATGCCGCGGCGCTGTCGAGCGATGCGAGGAAGTCCGGCACGGTATTCGCCGCGTCCGCCGTACCGGCGGACGGGCCGCCCAGCGGCGGTGGCTCGGCGAAATCGAATTCCTTGTTGTCCAGGTCGGCCTGGCTGACCAGACGCTCCCCGAGCGCATCGAGCCGCATCAGCTGGGCCTGCATCCGTCCCAGACGCAGCGTCAATGCATCGAGATTGTCCTGGGCAAGCTCGCGGCTGGATTGCAGGGTACGGGACTGCTGTTGTGCCAGTCCGCGCAGGTCCTCGACCTGGGTCAGCCAGTTCTGCAACTCCATGCTCCTGCCCAGCTGGAAGCCGCTGTAGAGCAGGGCGCCTGTGAGCAGCAGGACACTGCCCGTCACCAGACACAGGGTACGCCCCGGATGGTAGGTCAGGCGCCGTACCGCACCACAGCGGCTGGTCACCAGGATCGTGTTCGCGCTGTACCTCATATTGCGCACCGTTATTAGTAGAGGTTTATCTTACAGATTAGACGACTGCGGGCAGGCGGGCCATTGTCCCGAAGTACATGGATTGTCCATACAGGCCATGTAAAACAAGTGGTTAACAAATAGTTCACAGGTTGTGGCGGAAATGGTGGTGGACCGTCGCGGAGGCCGGCCGCGGGCGGAGGGCCCGATCCCGGGCACGACACCCGCCGCAGCGGGCATACAGCCGGGACGAGGGATCGGCTACAGTCGGCTCATGGATATTCCGGCCGGCCTGCTACCAGGCCATTTCCTCTGGATCACCGATCTGCTCGCGTTGTTGTTGCTGGCGCTGGCCGCGTGGACCGCGCCCTGGTCCAAGATCCGGGACGGCGCGGCGTTGAACGTGTTCCTCGGTTCCTGCGTGGCCGTGATCGTGCTCTGGCTGCTGCGCGGTGGTATCCAGCGCGGCCTCGATGTTCACCTGCTCGGTGTCACCGCCCTGTGCCTGATGTTCGACTGGCAGTTCGCGCTGTTTGCGGACCTGCTCATCCTGGGCGTGACCACGTGGTACGGGAGTGCCGGAGGGGAGGCGCTGGGTGTGAACGTGCTCATTACCGGTGCGGTGCCCGTGTTCGTGACACGGGTCCTGCTGTACGTTTGCCAGCGCCGGCTGCCGCTCAACTATTTCATCTACGTGTTCGTCAATGCGTTTCTCGGCGGCGCGCTGTCCATCCTGGCGGCCGGTCTGACCGCAGCCGGTATCCAGCACCTGGCCGGTGTACGTCCGGCTACGGAGACCTTCAATAACTTTCTCGTGATCTTCCCGATGCTCATGTTCGGCGAGGGTTTTCTCAATGGCGGGGCGATGTCGCTGGTGGTGGCCTACCGGCCGCACTGGGTGGCGACGTTCCATGACCGCTGGTATTTACAGGGCAAGTAGACGCTGTGCAGAATGGTATACGTGGGCACGGGCCGGGACCCGTGCAGGCGATGGAATGGCGAGATGAATGATTCGATCCGGCACAGGCCACCGGCGGCAGCCACGGAAGATCCGGACCCGCAGCTCATCAGCAACCGGCAGTTCGAACGTGCGGCCCGTTACGTCAGGGACCTGAAACACGGGCTGGTGGAGTTTCTCAAGCAGCCCAAACGCGTCACGATGGTCAATTTTCCCATCGAGCTGGATGATGGTTCGGTGCGCAGCTTCTGCGGATACCGCGTGGTGCACAACCGGGTGTTCGGCCCCGGCAAGGGCGGCATCCGCTATCACCCGGAGGTCACGCTCGAACAGGTGACGCTGCTGGCGAAGCTGATGACGTGGAAGTGCGCGCTGGCCAATATCCCGTTCGGCGGCGCCAAGGGCGGCGTGGTATGCGACACCAAGCAGCTCAGCGAGGGCGAGTTGCGTCGCATCACCCGGCGCTTCGCCTCGGAGCTGTTCGACGTGATCGGGCCGTACATGGACATTCCGGCGCCGGACCTGTACACCGATCAGCAGACCATGGCCTGGATCTACGACACCTACGACGTCCAGCATCCCGGCTTCAACAACCGTCCCGTGGTCACCGGCAAGCCGCTCGAGATGGGTGGCAGCCTCGGCCGCTACGAGGCGACCGGCCGGGGTTGCATGTACGCGACCCGGCGCTTCCTGTCACACGCCCTGTTGCCGGATTTGCAGGAGCTGGCCGGTGCGCGCGTGGCGATCCAGGGCTTCGGGGATGTCGGCGCCGTGGCCGCGCAGGCCTTCTGTCGCGAGGGCGCCCGCATCATCGCGGTCAGCGACAGCCAGGGAGGCATCCTGCACGAGGACGGGCTCGATCCGGCCCAGGTCGCCGCCTTCAAGGCGGAACACGGCACGGTCGTGGGTATGCCGGGCACGCGCACCATTTCCAACCCGGAACTGCTGGAGCTGGAGTGTGACATCCTGCTGCCGGCCGCCCTGGGCAACCAGATCCACGCAGGCAACGCCGGCCGCGTGCAGGCGCGGCTGGTGGTGGAAGGGGCGAATGGACCCGCCACGCCGGGCGCCGATGAGATCCTGCAACAGCGTGGTATCTACGTGTTACCGGACATCGTCGCCAATGCCGGCGGTGTCATCGTGAGTTACTTCGAATGGGTGCAGAACCACGCCAACGAGTCCTGGGATGCGGAACACATCGACACCAGGCTGCGCCAGCGCATGCACGACATCGTGGACACCGTGTTCAGCCGCTGGCAGTCCTTCGTGGTGGGCGAGGAAAAGCCGGCTACCGGTGCGGGCGATGTGGCCGAGGTCGTGCCGGATTTCCGGACCGTCGCGCTGATCATCGCCATTGAACGGGTGGTGCGGGCCACGCTCATGCGCGGGATCTGGCCGTAGCAGCCGGTACCTGCGTGCGTGCAACATGGTTCCGTCCGCAACATCCACGCCACAGGATCGCGTGTGCGGAGTCACCGCTTTTCCCTTGCCTGCCTGAGCGGATGGAAACGGCGACCCGGAGGTCGCCGTTCAGAGTGCCGGATGGCCGCACGTCAGGGGACAGGCGGGAAATTGACTGCCGTCGTGGTCTGGCCTGTGGAGACATCGGCATTCTGCCCCGTTCCGTCGGTAACGCCATCCGTGAAAATGACATCATCAGACGAAGGGGTCGCCGGGTCGTTGTTCTGGTCGAGGTCCGGATCGTCGGTATCGCAGGTCAGCGCGACGGTGTAGGGGGAGGGATCCGTGCTGCTGTTCGTGGGCAGCCAGGCGGCGACATACCGGTAGCTCGTGGCAACCGCATCGTACAGCACCCTGGCAGTGGTCAGCACGTTGTCACCGTCGTGAATGTCATCCGGAACGACGTCGTGGCCGGTGTAGACATAGACCCGGCAGCCGGTATCGGTGTCGGAAACCATGCCGGGAATGAGTGCGCCATCCACCGTGCCGGAAATCGTGCCCGTTTCCGTCATATCCACCAGGCGGAGCGTGGGCCGTAACCGGTAATCTCCCGACGGTCCCTTGTTCAGCGACCTGGTCAGATCGATATCGATCATGAAGCTCGCATCGCCACCGGCCGGAACCGTGATGCCCTGATTCAGCTTGAGCCCGCTCTGACCGCTGCCGCAGCTCGGACAGATCAGTATCGCCTGCTGGCCCCGGGAATCCACGACATAGGAAAGCGCCGGGTCGACGTCCAGCCGGATCCAGTTGTACGCACCGGCCGTGACTTGCTGGGAGTCCATCAGTTGCACATGCAGGACGCCCTGCAGCGCGTCGAGGGCCACCGCATTGTGCGAGGCGTCTTCCACGGCCGGGTCGACATTATTCATGCACCTGCCCGCGGGATCGTAATAGGTGCTGGAATCAAACGGAATCTGTACCAGTTCTCCATCCGAGTGGTGCAGGGTGATACTGGTGAAATGGATACAGACGGCCACGTCCTCCTGCACCGGCGAGTCCGTCACGCCCAGCGACAGCGATCCGGTGCCGGCGCTGCCGCCACCGCCGCAGCCGGACAGGAACAGTGCCATACCGCAGGCACCCAGGAGCGCGGGGAATTGCACAATGCGCTTGATCGGCATGATTTCACCTTTGCTGTGCAACAATGACCGGTATTCTGCCGGTTCCGGAATTTTACATCATCGGACCACAGGGGGGATGCGGAATGCGTGACCGGATGCGCGGTTTGCCGCGCAGGGTCCGCCCGGTGCCGGCATGCCGGTCTGTCCTGGAGGTCGTGTACACCCAGCGGTTCTGCAGCAGGGTGGCCGGAACCGGTGACCGCCCTCGAGGCAGGGAGCGCGCCGACGGTTCCCTCAGGAAGAACAGCTGACCCGTATATCGCGTGCCCAGTCGGGCGCCGGGGTGGCGTAGTGCTCCATGCCCGGCTGTGCGTCGTACGGGCGTTGCAGCAGCCGGAACAGGCGGTCCACCTCGCTGTAATCCTGCTGCCCGGCCGCGTCGATTGCGGCCTGGGCGAGGTAGTTGCGCAGGATGTATTTGGGATTGGCCGCATGCATGCCGGCCAGCCAGTCGTCGTCCAGGCGGGTGTGTCGCGCGAGCAGGGCCAACCAGTTTTTCCGCCAGTGCAGGAACCGGTCCCGGTCGATGAACAGGTCGCGGCCATCCTGCCGTCCGAGCGCGATGTCGCCCAGGGCGCGGAACAGGTTGGTATAATCGGTGCCGCTGTCCGCCATCTGTGCCAGCAGGTCGTCGACCAGCGTCTGCGTGTCTCCACCGGCGGCCGCGCAGCCAAGCTTGCGGGCCATCAATGCCTGGTAGTGGCGGGTATATGCCGGCTGGTAACTTTCCAGCGCGGCCTTCGCCGCGGCGACATCCAGCAGCGGCAACAGCGTCTGGGCGAAGCAGCTGAGGTTGAACAGGGCCACCTGCGGCTGCGCATCGAAGGCATAGCGGCCGTAGTGGTCGGAGTGGTTGCAGACGAAGCCCGGGTCCCAGGCCTCCATGAAGCCGAACGGTCCGTAATCCAGTGTCAGACCCAGTACCGACATGTTGTCGGTGTTCATCACGCCATGCGCGAAGCCGATGGACTGCCATTGCGCGAGCAGGCGCGCGGTGCGCTCCACCACGCCGTTCAGCAGGGCCACGTACGGTTCCGGCTCGTGCGCCTCGTCCGGGAAGTGGTGCGCGAGCAGGTAGTCGGCCAGGGTGCGGATGGCATCGTGCTGGTTGTTGTAGAACAGGATCTCGAACGAGCCGAAGCGCACGTGGGTGGGTGCCAGCCGGGTGAGCACCGCGGCGCTTTCGATGCGTTCGCGGTAGACCTCGTCATCGCTGGCCGTGATGCACAGTGCACGCGTGGTCGGTATGCCCAGCCCGTGCATGGCCTCGCTGCACAGGTACTCGCGGATCGTCGAACGCAGTACCGCGCGGCCGTCTCCGTCGCGTGACCAGGGCGTCTGGCCACTGCCCTTGAGCTGGATCTCCCAGCGTTGCCCGTGGCGGTTGACGGTTTCTCCCAGCACGATGGCGCGCCCGTCGCCCAGCTGGCGCACGTAGTGCCCGAACTGGTGGCCACTGTAGCGCATCGCGACCGGGTCGGTCCCGGGCCAGGTCTGCCTGCCGCTGAAAATTTCGACGCAGGCCGGGTCCGCGCTGACTCCCGGGTCGAGTTCCAGCAAGGCGGCGGCCTGTGTGTTGAAATGCACCAGCCGCGCCGGTTGTTCCAGCGGAGTCGGCTGCACGCGTGCATGAAACAGCGGCGGCAGGCGGGAGAAGGAATTGCTGAACGGCAGCGTGTCCAGGGTATGCATGGCAGGCAGGGGGCATTCCGGATGCAGTCACGGTAGACTTGCCACAGGATAGCACAAGGGGCAAATGCCTGTTTACCGCACGCATGTTCCGCGTGCGCGAGGTACCTCCCGCCCGCAGCGCTGCCGTGGCCCGAAGTTCGGGCTGAACGTCTCCCATGCGGAGTACGCCGGCGTTTCCCGGGCCTTCTCAAACCGCCGGAGAAGAACCGGGAATTCTCCCATGCCGATGTGCACGCGTGTGCGTTCCGCGACGACTGCGCGCGCCCGCGCACAGGCGCTGCGCGGGACCCCGCGGCCGTGGGCGCCGGGTACCCGATGCCGCCGGCCAGCAAGTCCAGTCTGCGCATGGCCGTGGCGGATCGCCTGATGCGCGCATGCGTGTGGCGTACAATAGGTCCCGCGGCTGAACCGGTCTCCAGGAGCGATGCATGAAAATCACGGTAATTTGCGGCAGTCACCGTCCCCAGGCCCAGAGCCTCAAGGTGGCGCGCTATATCCGCTCGGTACTCGAGGACGGGATCAGTGAGGCATCCGCGCTGGTCAGCCTGGCGGACAACCCGCTGCCGTTGTGGGACCAGGGCGTGTGGGACAAGGATCCGAAATGGTCGCCCTTGCTGGATCCGGTCCGCGCCGAGCTGGTGTCCAGTGATGCCTTCGTCGTGGTCAGCCCCGAGTGGCACGGCCAGGTACCGGCCGGGCTGAAGAATTTCTTCCTGCTGTTCGGTCGCAACGAACTCGGGCACAAACCGGCCCTGATCGTGACCGTCTCCGCCGGCGATGGCGGGGCTTACCCGGTCGCCGAACTGCGCATGAGCAGCTACAAGAACTCGCGGCTGTGTTACATCCCCGAGCACGTCATCGTGCGCCATGTGGAACAGGTGCTGAACGAGGACCCGGCGCAGAACGACACGGGCGCGGACGAATATTTCCGCGCCCGCATCCACTGGGCACTGGGTATACTCCGGGAGTACGGTCTGGCGCTGCGCCAGGTGCGCGCCAGCGGCGCGGCCGACACGGACCGGTTCCGCAACGGAATGTAAACGCCCGGCGGAAGCGCCGTCGCGCCAGGATGGCGCAAACCCGCAGGCCGGCGCATAATCCCGCGCGCAGAATGGCCTGCTTCGCTCCTGCCCCGCCCGGGGCAAGCCTGGATGAATCCTTCCCCGCTCGACCCGGACTCGGGTGCCGTGCAGGACGCACAGGATCGCGTATGCCTGCAGATTGCCGCTGCGCTGGGTACACGGGGCTGGTGTGTGACGCCGGACTTCCTGCCGGCCGTGCAGGTACGTGCGGCGCGGGCTGCGCTGCAGGTATCGTGGCGGCGCGGGGAGTTCCGGCCCGCCGGGGTCGGGCGCGGTGCCGGCCTGCAATACCGGCCGGAGATGCGTACCGACCGGATGCGCTGGCTCGACCCCGGGGACTGTGCACCTGCCCACCGGCAGTACCTCGCGGTACTCGAACCGTTGCGCCTGGCGATCAACCACACGCTTTTCCTTGGCCTGTTCGAATTCGAGGCACATCTCACGGTGTATCCGCCCGGTACGTATTACCGCAAGCACCTCGACCAGTTTCGTGGCCCCGGCAGCCGCTGCGTGTCCTGCATCCTCTACCTGAACGAGGCCTGGCAGCCCGCGGACGGGGGGCAGTTACGGATCTATACGGATGCGCGGGATGAGCATGTCTGCACGGAGATCCAGCCACTGGGCGGCCAGCTGGTGACCTTCCTGAGTTCCCGCTACCTGCACGAGGTGCTGCCGGCCAGCCGCGAGCGCATGGGCATCACCGGCTGGTTCAGAACGCGCGACTGAGCGGTCACGCCGCTGTGTGCTCAGTGGTCCATCGTCAGGACGAGCTTGCCGGCCATGTGCCCGCCCTCGATGCGTTCATGGGCGCTGGCGGCCTCCGCCAGCGGCAGGGACTGGGCGAGGACCGGCCGCAGCCGGCCGCTGTCGATCAGGATGGCGCACTGGCGCAGGATTTCTCCCTGGTGCCGCCGTGCCAGCGGCAGATCCATGAGCATGGGGGTCAGCATCAGCGTGAAGCAGATGGAAAGATTGCGGTTGCGCGCTTCCTTCCAGTCGACGTCGGTGCCGGGGTCGAGCAGGGTGACCACGTGCCCGTACACGCGGGCCGCGGCCAGACTGTCGCGGAACACCTGTCCGCCGAAACTGTCGAGGATGACGTCCGCACCGTGGCCCCCGGTCCAGTCCCGGGTGGCCGTGACAAAGTTTTCCTCCCGGTAACGGATCACCCGTTCGACGCCAAGCTCGCGCACCAGTTGCTCCTTGGCCTCGCTGCTGACCGTGGTGGCGACCCGGGCCCCGGCGGAAACCGCCAGCTGGATGGCGACATGACCGACGCCGCCGGCGCCGCCGTGAATCAGCACGCTTTGTCCGTTGCCGAGGCGGGCACGATCGAACAGGGCCTCCCAGGCGGTGATCAGCACCAGGGGCAGAGCGGCGGCCGCGGTGAAATCCAGGCTGACCGGCTTGCGTTCGGCCTCGGCCTCTTCCAGAACCGTGTACTGCGCGTAGTTGCCGGGTGCGCCCCCCAGGCCGCCGTGACAGAACCACACTTCGTCACCGGGCCGGAAGCGCGTGACCGCGCTGCCACAATCGGTGACGATGCCGGCGCCATCGCAACCGAGAATGGCCGGCAGGGCATCGGGGTAGAGCAGCCCACGGCTGCGCAGCTTGGTGTCGACCGGGTTCACTCCCGCGGCCTTCAGTTGCACGCGGATCTGCGTGGGCCGGGTGATTTGCGGTATGGGTACCTCGGCGAGCTGTAAAACCTCGCGCGCGGTACCGGTAGCGGTCATGAGAACGGCTTGCATGGCGGCTTTATAGCATGCAGCGGGTGACAATCCCATGGGCAGCGGCGGTGCCCGTGCAGACAGGATTGTGACCGGGTTCCCGTGTGGCCGGCGCGTCTGCCGCTATGCTGGCATTGTCCAGGCGAACCGGAGCGATGCCCATGCCAGCCCGCCGTTGCGTCCAACCAGCCGTCCGCTGTGCCTTGCTCTGCCTGGCGCTGTATGCGCTGGCGGGCTGTGCCACGCGACCTGCCGCGCCGCCGGCAGGTTTCGCTGCCGGATCGGGCCACCCGGCGGCAGGCCCCTCCGGCAGGGCTCAGGGTGCGACATGCCCGCAACCATGCACGGCTGCCCTGCAGGCCGGGCACGAGCGGGGCCGGGCAGTCTACCAGGCCCGTGCGCTGCTCAACCGGACACACTCCGAAATCTACAAGCTGCAGCGCGACCGGGCGGATCTGGAACAGGACAAGCACGACAGGCAGGCGGCGCTGGTCCGCAACGACCTGCCGCCGGGTGCGCGGGTCGAGCTGCTGTACGAGGTGCACCGGATCGATACACAACTCGGGATCCTGGGGGAACGGCTCGAGACGCTCGAACAACAGCTGGGATTCCGGCAGGCGCAACTGGATCGGCTGGAAAAATGACCCGACGCCGGGGGCCGGTTGCCGGCAAGGGGTAGTCGAAACGTCGCCATGGCGCATCCCGGCGCGCCGGTGACAGCGGTCCGGGGGTAGATATCCGCTATCATCCCCCGGTCGAAACCGGCGGATGCCAACATGCAGGCAGGAGATTCCCGGGCGCATGCCCGACCGGTGCGGACGGGGTGCGGCGGGTGACCCCGGAGATCGCACAATTGCGCGAGGTCATCGTGCCCGCGGCACGTACCGAGTTGCTGCCACGCTTCAACCGGGTGGCACGCAGCCGCAAGGGCGATGGCAGTATCGTCACCGAGGCGGATCTCGTCATGCAGGCTCGCGTGGCGGCGGCACTCCAGCGGCACTGGCCGGAAACCGTCGTGCTCGGCGAAGAGATGCCGGAAGCGGAACAGCGGCGGCTTATTGATTCGGCACAACCGCTCTGGTGTCTCGACCCGCTCGACGGGACCAGCAATTTTGCCAGTGGTATCCCGTACTTCTGTGTTTCGCTTGCCCTGGTCCGTGCCGGGCGGGTGCAACTCGGTCTCGTCTACGATCCCCTGCGGGACGAGTGTTTCACGGCGGTGGCCGGGCAGGGTGCGCGGCTCAACGGCGCGCCCCTGCGCCTGCAGGCGTCCGGGCTGGCATTGCCACAGTCGATTGCCATGATCGATTTCAAACGGCTGGAGCCGGCGCTGGCGACGCGCCTGGTGCAAGAAGTGCCCTGTGCCTCGCAACGCAGTTTCGGCTCGGTAGCGCTGGACTGGTGCTGGCTGTCCTGCGCGCGCGGCCATGTCTACCTGCATGGCCGTGCGCGGCTGTGGGATTACGCGGCCGGTCACCTGATCTTTGAGCAGGCCGGTGGCCAGGCCTGCACCCTCGAGGGCGAAGCGGTTTTCGCCCCGTCACTCACCCCGCGCTCTTCCGTCGGTGCCGTCGACCGGTCCCTGTTCCGGTCCTGGGCCGGCTGGCTTGGAGTTCACATGATATAGTTCATACAACTATATGATATTCGTGTAAAACACAGCCTGAAATGGCGGTGGGTACTACCACGGTCGTATAGACCTGCCGGCTTCGTCCTCCGAAAATCAGTACGGTACTCCGCGCCTGCATGCCCGGGAAAGGCTCTCCGGCCGCCCGCATGGCGATATACTGGCGCGGCTAACGACAACAAGACACCGCAATAACAAATACACGCAAGTAACCGTTTTACATGGACTGGCAGAAGACAATACAGCGCATGCGGCAGTTCTCGCTGCCGCATACCCGTGCCCTGCGCCAGGAACTGGACCAGGTGCGGGCGGAACACGTGCAGGTCACGACGGAACTGACACAGGTGCGCGCGGAGTACGCCAGCGCACTGGAAAGCGACCACCAGCAGATCGCGGCCCTGCAGTTGCAGGTCAGTCATATCGAGGCGGATCGTGACCAGGTCCGCCGCCAGTCGCAGCTGCTGGAAACCACGCTGGCCGAGGCGGGCCAGCGCCAGCAGCGGACGGAGGAGCGCATCCGTGTGCTGGAGGCGCAACTGGACGACGCGCGCCACCAGCATGAGTCCAACCTGTACCTGACCCGGGATGTCCTGCAACGCATGCAGGCCGACCAGAAGAACCTGATGTCGTTGCAGTCGGACATGGTGCGGACCTTCAGCGAGACCGGCAGCGAGTTGCTCCGCTCCCTGCGTGACCAGGCACGGCCGCGCTATCCCCTGTGGCAGGTGGTGGCCATGGCGGGGTTGCTGTTCCTGTCCGGTGCCCTGGGCAGCGCGCTGGTGTTGCGGGATGCGGGGGATCACCACCTGGACCTGACCGCGATCCGCGAGGGGATCAGTGACCTGGCCCGGCTGATGCAGGCGCATTCCCGATCCCACGAGGAACTGCTCGACAAGCTGACCCGGGCGCTGCAACGCCCCGCCCCGGCAGAAACACCGGGAACGGCGCCGCCGGACCGGCACGGCAGCGTGTCGCCCGGCCAGCCGCCGTCCGGCCAGCCAACACCCGGCCCGGCCGCGGACCCTGCCAACGGGCCGGCGGGTGCGCTGCAGCCGCCGGGCAAGCGGGCGCGCCACGACCTGCAGACACTCGGCCTGCTGTCGGGCAGTGACGGCGACGCCGCGGACGCAGCGACCGGCCGTCACGCCATGCGGAAGTTCCTGCTGCTGTACCGGCAGGCCGCGGAACCGGCCGTGGAGCAGGGGCAGCTGTTGCATGACTTTGCCGTGCTGGCGCGCGGTGACGCACGGCGCTACCACGTCGACAGCGCCGTGGTGGCGGCGATCCGGCTGGCCAGTCTGCGAACCGGCGTGGACTTTCCCTACCTGATGGAACTGGCTTCGATCGAGAGCAGCTTCAACCCGCAGGCACGCGCGCACGCCACCTCGGCCAGTGGGCTGTACCAGTTCAAGAAAGCCTCCTGGCTGGAAGCCCTGCGCAAGTACGGGAAACGCTATGGCCTCGGCGCGCTGGTCTCGCATATCAACCTCGTTCCGGACGACCACGGCCATGCGCAGCCGCGGATGGCCGACACCGGCCTGCAGCAACGGGCGCTGAAACTGCGCTTCGACCCGCATTACGCAGCATTGATGGCCGCCGAGAAGGTGCGTGACAGCCGCGCGCGTCTGCAGGACAGCCTGGACCGCGAACCCCGCCGCACGGACCTCTACCTGACACACTTCTTTGGCACCTCGGGTGCCATTTCCTTCCTCAAGGCGCTGGACAGTAACCCGGACCAGATCGCCGACGAGATCTTTCCGGGTGCGGCGCGGCACAACGGGGGCATCTTCCGCAAGCATGACCACAAGCCCCGTACCGTCGTCGAGATCTACCAGTTGCTCAGGCGCCGCTTCAATACCGACCGGTTCGACGAAGGCTGAACTGCCCGCGCGGCGCGGCGGGAGGGCAGGCTGGTCCCCTGTCCGTGGCGGGGTTATGCTTGCCGGTATGAAAAAAAAGCGCCAGTCCCGGACGGCGGTGATCGACCGGTTCGACATCCAGCCGGGCCGCATACTGGCGCGCAAATATGAAGTCGTCAAGCTGCTCGGGCGTGGCTGGGAAGGCGAGGTATTCCTGGTTCGGGAACGCCGCACGCAGATCGAGCGCGCCGTCAAGATGTTCTACCCGCAGCGCAACCCCGGTGACAAGACCATCAACTTCTATGCGCGCAAGCTGCACAAGCTGCGCCACTGCCCGATCGCCATCCAGTACCACACCCACGAAACCATCATTTACCACAAGCAACCGATCACCCTGCTGGTATCGGATTTTGTCGAGGGCGAACTGCTGTCGGAATTCATCGCCCGCCAGCCCGGCAAACGGCTGACGGCGTATCCGGCGCTGCACCTGCTGCACGCGCTGGCTACCGGTATCGAGTGTATCCACCAGATGAAGGAATATCACGGTGACCTGCACACCGATAACATCATGGTGCAGCGTTACGGGCTGGGCTTCGAGCTGAAGCTGCTGGACTTCTTTCACTGGGGCCAGCCGAAGCCGGAAACTATCCGTGCCGACGTGGTGGACCTGGTCAAGATCCTGTATGAGGCGCTCGGCGGGCGCCGCTATTACAGCCGGCAACCGCCCGAGATCAAGGGAATCTGCATGGGTCTGAAACGCAGTCTCATCCTGAAGAAGTTCCGTACCGCCGGGCAACTGCGCGAATACCTTGAAAACCTGCAGTGGGCGCGGCGCTGATGGGGCTCCTGCTGTTCCAGGGTACCGACACGCCGGAGCCCCTGACTGTGAACCTGGCGGACGGGGTGGCCTGCGTGTTCACCGGCAGCCGCCCCGGGCGCGAGACCCCCAACGAGGATGCGGCCGCGCTGATTCCCGGGGACGAGACCAGTGCCGTGGTGGCGATCGCGGACGGCCTGGGTGGCCTGCCATCCGGCAGCCTGGCCTCCGGGCTGGCCCTGCAGCAACTGGCCGAATACGTCTCCGGGCAGTCGGGCGATGCCCAGCGGGAGGCGGTGCTCACCGGCATCGAGGCGGCGAACGCGGAGGTCCTGTCGCGCGGCCAGGGTGGCGGCACCACCATCGCCGTGGTCAGCATCAGCAACGACACGGTACGTGCCTACCACGCCGGCGATTCGATGATCCTGGTGTGTGGCCAGCGCGGCAAGCTCAAGTACCAGTCCGTGCCACATTCGCCGGTCGGTTACGCCGAGGCCTCCGGCATGCTGGACGAGGATGCGGCCATGTTCCACGAGGAGCGCCACGTGGTGTCCAACATGGTTGGCATGTCCGACATGCGCCTGGAAATCGGCCCGGTGGTCAGCCTGGCATTGCGCGACACCGTGGTGATCGCCAGCGACGGCCTGTTCGACAACCTGTTCCTGGGCGAGATCGTCGATCTCGTGCGCACGGGCCCGCTGGACCAGGCCGGACGGCGCCTGCTGGTGGCGGCGCGCGAACGCATGACCTTTGCGGATGAGACCCGTCCGCACAAGCCCGATGACCTGTCATTCATCCTGTTCCGGCGCCGTTAGTCACGCACGCCGGTGTCCTCCGGTCGTCGCTTCGTAGCGGTCTGCCACGTATCACTGCCGGTCACGACCCGGCAGCGGGATCAGGCCCAGCGCCTGGCGGATGGTGTCGACCCGGTCATTGCCCGTGGCGAAGGCACCGTACACCGGACGCTCGATCACGGCTGCCGTGTGGACCCGGTGCAGGGGGCGTCCTGGTGCGGCGGGTTCCAGCATCTGTTCCGGCAGGTAGGCGGCCCCGTGCACCTGTTGCAGGTACTGCCTGGCCAGGTTGCCGTGGTTCATGTGCAGGGCCGGTGCCGGCATGTCGGGGTAGTGACGCGCGTGGTACAGGGTGAACGAGGTTCCCCAGTCCACCATGATGTAACCGGCTCCCAGTGCCTGGTCCGGGCTCTGTCCCTGGTGCGTCGACGCCAGGACCAGGTTGATCACGGCCAGTTCGCGCAGTTCCAGGGCCGGAACCTGCGGCGGTTCGAACAGGATCGCCAGGTCGATCACACGGTCGAGCAGTTTGCGCACCAGGGCGTCGGTGGTCCCGGTCTCGATCTGCAATGCCGTTTCCGGCATCCTCTCGCGCAACGCCGGCAGCCAGTCCGCGAGCAGGGTATGCCACAGGTCCTGCACCGCGCCGATGGCGAGCGCGCGGGTATAGTCCGTGCCCAGCCCGATCTCCTGGCGCGCGCGTGACCATACCTGCACGATGGTCTCGGCGTGGTTGCGCAACTGCCGGCCTTCCGCGGTCAGCTGGATATTGTTGCGGTGACGCACGAACAGCGGCCGGGCCAGGGTCTGTTCCAGCTGGCGGATGCGGGCGCTTACAGCCGACTGGGTGACACACAGCTCGCTGGCCGCCTTGCCGAAATGACGGGTGCGAACGACTTCGAGAAAGGTGCGCAGTAATTCGATGTCCATGCCGGCGGGTGACGATAAGCAACGTTAATCGTGAAGGCAACAATATTTCGTTTGCGGGTTACACCCGGTCACCTTATAAGCCAGTCGTATTAGCCAGCTTCATGCTGCCTGCCGCAGACAGACCGATGCAAGAGCAATTTCCAGCCCGCTTGATGCCGTATCTCCTGGCCGGAGCGATCCTGGCCCTGACGGGGTCGGTGGTTGTGGCCGACGTGGTGCAGGATTGCCGCGCGGAAATCGGAATGTACGGGATTCCCCCGGAGCAGGCCGAGGACTATGTGCAGGGTTGTATCCAGTCGCGGGGCGGTTATCCGGCCGCTGCCGGGCAACCGGAAACGGCCGACAGCGGCACGGACGGTGCGCCGGACGAGGCAGCCGGCGGGACCGGTGACGGCATGCCCCTGGGTGATCACAGCGGAGTCGAGGAAACCACCGATGGCGCGCAATAACGCACCGCAGCGTCCTGCCGGCGACAAGGCGCGCCGGCCGGGCCGTGGCAAGACCCGGACCACGGGCACGGCGGCCGCGCCCGCAACCAGCGGTGCGGAATACCATGAATCCGTGTTGCCGGAATGGGACGAGGTGCCGGAAGACCTCAGCGTGATCCCGGATTTCGAGGGCCTGGCCGGCAAGCCGGCGGCCAATCACGGTAACGATGCCGAGGCCCGGCGCCGGATCGAGAGGCTGCGCGAGGAACGCCTGCTGCAACAGGCGCTCAGCGATGTCTTCGACCTGTAGTCTGCCGTCGCAACGCACCGTACGCCCGCTGCCGAACCGGACTTCCCTGCAGACAGCATGGCCACGCGACACGGCGTGCGCAGCTGCCTGCGTCCGGCCGCACTTGCCTGCCCCGACGGGTGGCTGTCCGCGGGCCTTCCCGCAGGCCTGATTCCATCACTTCCCCGATGACCGCCAGGAGGGTCGCATGATTCATCCCGCAACCGAGCTGCGGCGGGTCAATATGCACATTGGCCAGGGTGTGTTTGCCACCCGGCGTATTCCACGGCGGCAGGGACTGCTGCGCGCGCGTCAGTCCAGGGCCGGGCCCAGCACGAACCCCACCGACTCGAAGCCGTGGTCGGACAGGATCGCTTCGATATCACTCCAGTCGTATTCCGGGTCGGCCTCCTCGACGGCTGCGATCAGGCCGGTGACGTGCCGGAACGCCTCGTGTTCCTCGTAATCACCGGGTATACGCACCAGCCGGATCCGGTGCGGGTCGCGCGCCGGCAGGATCATCAGTGTATCAGCCATGCTGTGCTCCTTGTGACTCCCGCGACGGAGAGCGGTCAGATTCTGTCTTCCATCGGTACGTAGTCGGACTTGCCCTGGCCGATGTAGATCTGGCGCGGCCGTGCAATGCGCATGTTCGGGTCGCTGTTCTGTTCGTGCCAGTGCGCGATCCAGCCGGGCAGGCGGCCGATGGCAAACAGCACGGTGAACATGTTGGTGGGGATGCCGATGGCGCGCAGGATGATGCCGCTGTAGAAGTCCACGTTCGGGTACAGCTTGCGCTCCAGGAAGTACTCGTCCTTCAGCGCGATATCGGCCAGGCTCTGGGCGATTTCCAGCAGCGGGTCGGATACCCCCAGTTTGGCGAACAGCTTTTCGCTGACCGTGCGCAGCATGGTCGCTCGCGGATCGAAGTTCTTGTAGATGCGGTGCCCGAAGCCCATCAGCTTCACGCCGCTCTCCTTGTCCTTCGCGGCAGTGATGTAATCCTGCGCGGACATGCTGCCCTTGTGGATGGACTCCAGCATCTCGATCACCTTGACGTTCGCGCCACCGTGCAGCGGCCCCCACAGCGCGGACACGCCGGCGGCACAGGAGGCGAACAGGT
>CAYUFA010000055.1:0-17278 GCA_964443845.1 uncultured Ectothiorhodospiraceae bacterium | reverse complement strand
CAGTGGCACGCCCTTGTTTTTGGCGCTCCCCCCGGAATCCCCCGGACGGCTTGCGCTCAGGGCGCGGTGTCCAGCCGCACGGACTCCGGCAAGGTGAGCTGCATCTCGATCGGCAGGTGGTCGGACAGCGAGAAATTCAGCGTGCCCACGTGGTCGACCTCCAGGGTCGGCGTCACCAGGATGTGATCGATGTTGTGCTGCGGGCGCCAGCTCGGGAACGTGTCCAGCCCGTGCGAGGGTTCGCGCATCATGGTGCGATTGATCAGGTAATCCATCTCGGCGCTGTCGGACTGGCAGTTCATGTCGCCCATCAGGATGACATGGCGGTACTCGTTGACGATTTCGCTGATGTAATCGAGCTGCATCATGCGCGTGCGCCGGCCCAGCGCCAGGTGCAGGATGAGCACGATCAGCGGTTCATCCCGGGTGCCGTAGCGGATGAACAGCACGCCGCGCCCGGGGATGCGGCCCGGCAGGCGATGCTCGATGACTTCCGTCGGGGTGTAGCGGCTCAGCAGTCCGGTGCTGTGGCGGGCGAGACGCCCGATGCGGCGGTTGGTCTGGTCGGACCAGAACGGCATTTCCGCCTTTTCGCTGAGATACTCGGTGAGGTTGACGTAGCCGCTGCGCATGCTGCCGGCATCCAGTTCCTGCAGGCCGACGATGTCATAGCTGCGCACCAGCCGGGCGATCCGGTCCAGATTGTCGAAGCGCTGCGTGTGCGGTAGCACGTGCTTCCAGCTGTGGGTGATGTAGTGCCGGTAGCGGCGCGTACTGATGCCTGCCTGCACATTGTAGCTGAGCACGCGGATTTTCTGGCCCATCTCCGGCACGGCTCCCGGTGTT
This sequence comes from uncultured Ectothiorhodospiraceae bacterium, assembly GCA_964443845.1. Taxonomy (GTDB): domain Bacteria; phylum Pseudomonadota; class Gammaproteobacteria; order UBA9214; family UBA9214; genus UBA9214. Next base: position 16,432 of record CAYUFA010000055.1, on the reverse strand, counting down.
GCCTGACCCGCAGTCCGGTCGATCTGCGCCCCTGCTGTCAGGTCGGGCATACCAGCGTTCCCAGTTGTTCGGTTAACCTGAAGTTTTCCCGGTAGTCCACCGGACAGTCGATCACGCTGACCGTGTCACAGGCCAGCGCTTCATTCAGTATAGACGGCAGGTCCGCAGTTCTCTCCACCCGGTAACCCCTGGCGCCAAAGGATTCGGCGTACTGTACGAAGTCCGGGTTGTTGAAGCGCACGTTGGCCGCGCGGCCGAACCGGTTCATCTGTTTCCACTCGATCAGGCCGTAGCTGCTGTCGTTCCAGATCAGGATCACGATCGGCAGCCGGTAGCGCAGCGCAGTTTCGATCTCCTGCGCATTCATCAGGAAGCCGGCATCACCGGTCACCGCGACCACCTTGCGCTGCGGACAGGCCAGCCGTGCCGCGATCGCACCCGGGACGGCGATGCCCATGCTGGCAAAGCCGTTGGAAATGATACAGGTGTTCGGATACTCGCAGCGAAACATGCGCGCCATCCACATCTTGTGTGCACCAACATCGCACACCACGATGTCCTCCAGGTCCAGCGCGGTGCGCAGATCCCAGATGATCTTCTGTGGCCTGACCGGGAAGGCCATGTCATCGCGGTGCTGGTTCATCTCGTTGACCAGCCGCTCGCGCAGCGGCCGGATGTGCCGGCCCTCGTGGCGTGCGGCCTGTTGCGCGATGCGTTGCAGGCTCAGCCCGATGTCACCGTTCACGCCCACCGTCACCGGGTAATGCCCGTCCACCTCGGCAGGCGACTGGTCGATATGGATGATGCTGCGGTCCCGGGTCGGGTGCCACAGGTAGGGATGGTATTCGACGAGATCATAACCCACGCAGATCACCACGTCCGCGCGATCGAACCCGCAACCGAGGTAGTCACTGGCCTGCAGGCCGGCGCTGCCCAGCGCACACGGGTGGCGGAACGGGATGACCCCCTTGGCCATGAAGGTATTGGCGACCGGGATGTTCAGCTGCTCGGCAAAGGCGGTCAGTTGTCCGGATGCCCCCGCGCGTACCACGCCGTTGCCGGCCAAAATCAGCGGATGGTTCGCGTCACTGATCAGCCGCGCCGCCTGCGTCACCTGGATGGCTGATGGCTCCGGCACCGGCGGGGAAGTCACCGGCAACGGCAGCGCATCCTGGATGTCCATCTCCGCGACATTCTCCGGAAACTCGATGAAGGTGGCACCCTTCTTGGGCGTGACGGCCACCTTGAATGCCTTGCGCACCACTTCCGGAACGATGTCCGGTTCCAACAGGCTGGCGCAGTACTTGGTGACCGGTTCGAACAGCCGGGTGAGATCGAGCACCTGGTGGGATTCCTTGTGCAGCCGCGTCGTGGCGGCCTGCCCGGAGATGGCGACCAGGGGTGCATGGTCCAGGTTGGCGTCGGCGACCCCGGTCAGCAGGTTGGTGGCGCCCGGTCCGAGCGTGGACAGGCACACCCCGGCGCGCCCGGTCAGGCGTCCGTAGACATCCGCCATGAAGGCCGCACCCTGCTCGTGGCGGACGGTGATGAACCGGATGGAGGAATCCAGCAGGGCATCCATGACATCCAGATTCTCTTCACCGGGTATCCCGAAGACGTACTCGACGCCCTCGTTCTCGAGGCACCGCACGAACAGCTCGGCTGCCTTCATGGCAGTGCCGCTGACAGCGCCACCCGCGGCTTAGCGGGGCGCCGTGGCCCCGGCGCGGGACAGGGCCATGTGCTTGCGTTCCTTTGCGATCAGATAATCGACCACCTTGAATACTTTCTCGTTACTGCCCGCATCGCCCACGCTGGTGCTGTATTTACCGTCCACGATGAGGGTCGGCACACCGGAGATCCCGTAGCGGCGCGACATCATGCGGGCGTTGTTGACCTTGACGGTAACGGCAAAGGAATTGAAGGTCTTGTCAAAACTTTCCGGTAACACACCGTGGCTCACGAAGAACTCGCGCAGGCTCTTTTCATCCCGGATCGGGTCGTGGCGTACGTGGATCTCGTCAAACAACTCGCTGTGCACCTTGTCGAGTACGCCCAGCAGCTCGGCGGTGTAATAGGCCTTGGCGAGCAGTTCCCAGCCTTTCCCCAGCACGGCCGGAATGCGCACGAAGTTGACGTCCCCGGGCTTGGTTTTCAGCCACTGCTGTACATACGGCTCGAGATGGAAACAGTGCGGGCAGCCATACCAGAACATTTCGACCACCTCGATCTTGCCCGGCACGGCCACCGGTTGCGGGTTGCCCAGGGTGTGGTATTCCTTGCCGTCGGTAAATGTGTCCGCCGCAAGGGCAGTGGCGGCGATTACCGGTAGTAACAGGCACAGCAACCATTTCGAAACCGTCTTCATGCACAACTCCTCGTTGAGAAATAGCCAAATGCACACCCCGCACGGCAGGACCCTGTCGGGCCGGCAGACCGTGGTCGGGAAACTCCGGCCCACGAGCTGCTGCCGGAACGCATCCCGATCCGCTGCAGGCCCCGGTGAGAATACACTGGCACCGGGCGGTGCAAAACCGTATCCGTCACAATTGTCCGGAGCGGTGGTTCGCGGCAGTCACGGGCATGCGCCGTTCCCGGCGTACTACTCGTCCTGCCCCGTACCCGCGCTGCCTCCAGATCGACAGCGGATCGTGCCGCCAGTTCCGCATTCCGCTGGCCCGGCCGTGTACGACGATCGTCCTGCAGGACCTGCTGGGAGGGGCGGGTTGGGAAGGGTTGAGCGGACAATCCGTCCGGCAGTGCCGTTTGCCGGACGGGCGTCGGCTGGGTGGTGGTTCCGCGCCCCGGTTCACCCCGGGGCGCGCGACGCGGGAAATTTCAGTGCAGTCCCTGGATGTAACTGGCGACCGCGCGGATCTCCTTGTTGGTCAGCCGGGAGGCCAGGATCTGCATCATCTTCCTGGCATTCTCATTGACCCGCTTGCCTTCGGCAAAGCCGTGTAACTGGGTTTCCACGTACCTGGCATTCTGACCGTCCAGGGAAGGATAACGTGCGGCCGGGTTGCCGGCCCCGTCCGGACCATGGCAACCCATGCAGGCGGCCACCTTGCTGATCGGATTACCAGCGCGGTAAATCTGCTGGCCAAGTTCCACCAGTTGCGGGTCCGCTTCACCGATGGTCCGCTTCTGGCTGGCAAAGTAGGCTGCGACATCCTCGCGACCCTGTTCATCCAGTGCGGACGCCATCGGCTTCATGACGTCACTTTGCCGCAGGCCCTTTGCAAAATAGTCGAGCTGCTTGACCAGGTACTCCGCATGCTGGCCGGCCAGCTTGGGAAATTCCGGATTGGTGCTGTTGCCGTCGGCGCCATGGCAGCCGGCACACTGGGCGGCCATCGCCTTGCCGGCCACCGGGTCGCCTGCGGCGTGCGCCTGCAGCACACTGCCCGAAATAAGCAAAGTAATTGTAATTGCTAGCCAATTCTTCATCTTGGAACTGCTCCTGTTGCGCCTGCCGGGAATGGGCAGGATGAAAATTCGAACGACGGCGAGGCACGGCTGGCGCGCGCGCGAAAAAGGGCCCCTTTTATACCCGCGGTGCGACTGCGGGTCAACCGCCGCGCGCGCGCGGAGCGGGTCTAAGCGGATAAAAAACAAAGAGACTTTCCATTCCACGCCAAGTCACGTTTAATGCGGGTGGAAATTCGTCATGCATAACCGCTATCAACAGGCCCGTTTTCTGCTCGGCACCCCGGATTCCCGCCGTGCGCCACCGGACACGGGTATCGAAATCGCGCTGGTGGGACGCTCCAACGCCGGCAAGTCGAGCGCCCTGAACGTGATCACCGGACAGCGCAACCTGGCGCGCATCAGCAAGGCACCGGGACGCACTCGCGAGATCAACTTTTTCGTCGTGGACGCGGGGCGCCGTCTGGTGGACCTGCCCGGCTACGGCTATGCAAAGGTGTCGCTGGAAATCCGCCAGCAGTGGCAACGACACATCGCCCGGTACCTCGAAACGCGCCATTCGCTGGGGGGAGTCATCGTATTGATGGACGTGCGCCAGCCGCTCCGGGAAACCGACCGGCAGGTGCTCGGCTGGTGCCGGGAAGCCGGCTTGCGCACCCATGTACTGCTGACCAAGTCGGACAAGCTCAGGCGCGGTCCGGCCCGCACCATCCTGCACACGGTGCGCACGGAACTCGCCACCCTGCATCCCGCGGCCGGTATCCAGCTGTTCTCCGCGCACAACCGCGCAGGCCTCGAGGAACTGCATGCCCTGCTCGACCGCTGGATGGGTTTTGTCGAGGAGACCGGCTGATCCCGCCCCGGACAATGCCGGCCGCGCATGGATTGTGCACGACAGGCATAAAAAAACCCCGGCGTGAAGGGGGATTCTGCCGGGGTTTCAAATTACCCTGTCCTGTGGTGGACCGGGTGGAGGAGCCTGCCCAGGGAGGGGAGCAGGAGAGTTCCTCCGTGCTGGTGTGACTGGCGCTGCCACCAAAGGTTCCCGGGTGAGTCCACCGCCGTGCATTGCCGGCCGCGCGCGGATTGTGTACGACGCGCATAAAAAAACCCCGGCGTGAAGGGGGATTCTGCCGGGGTTTCAAATTACCCTGTCCTGTGGTGGACCGGGTGGAGGAGCCTGCCCAGGGAGGGGAGCAGGAGAGTTCCTCCGTGCTGGTGTGACTGGCGCTCCTACTGAAGGTTCCGGGGGATTGCAGAAAAATTTCGCAACCCGACCGAACCCGGCCAAATCGAGGATATATCATGAAAACTCTTTAATTAGATTGCACTATAAATTATTCCGGGCTTGCGCTTCTACTACTTTACTGATTTGTATTTTAAAGAATTAATCACCCATCCCCGCCTGCCCCAAGCACACGGGTAGCTGCACCCGCCTCCGCTAATGGGCCTCATCCCAGTTCCCGCCCACCCCGAGTTCCACCAGCAGCGGGACCCGCAGGCTGGCCGCGGCGCACATCCGGGAGCGGATTTCCTCGCGAACCGCATCGACATCGCCGGCCGCGATCTCGAACACCAGTTCGTCGTGCACCTGCATGATCATGGTGACATCACGCGCCTGGGACCGGATCCAGCCATGCAGATCGATCATGGCGCGCTTGATGATGTCGGCGGCCGTTCCCTGCATCGGCGCATTGATCGCGGTGCGTTCGGCGGCGGCACGGCGCTGGCCGTTGCGGGCCTGGATGTCGGGCAGATAGAGGCGCCGGCCGAACACGGTTTCCACATAGCCCTGCTCACGGGCCCCGCTGCGGGTCGCCTCCATGTAGTCCTGCACACCCGGATAGCGTTCGAAGTAGCGATCGATGTAGTCCTGGGCCGCCCCCCGGGCGATGCCCAGTTGCCGGGCCAGCCCGAAGGACGACATGCCATAGATCAGTCCGAAGTTGATGGCCTTGGCCGAACGGCGCTGCTCGGCACTGACCTCGGCCGGCGGCACGCCGAACACCTCGGCCGCGGTGGCCCGGTGCACGTCCTCTCCGGCCGCAAACGCGGCCAGCAGTCCGGGGTCGGATGACAGGTGCGCCATGATGCGCAGTTCGATCTGCGAATAGTCGGCGGCCAGCAGGACGCAACCGGGACGCGCCACGAAGGCCTGGCGGATGCGCCGGCCTTCCTCGGTGCGGACCGGGATGTTCTGCAGGTTCGGGTCGGAAGACGACAGCCGGCCGGTGGCGGCCACGGCCTGGTGGTACGAGGTATGCACCCGGCCCGTGGTAACGGACACCTGTTCGGGCAGGCGGTCGGTGTAGGTCGACTTGAGCTTGCTGAACGAACGGTACTCGAGGATCAGGCGCGGCAACGGATAATCCAGTGCCAGCTCGGCCAGCACCGCTTCGGCGGTCGACGGCGCCCCGCCGGGGGTCCGCGACAGGACCGGCAACTGCAGCTTGTCGAACAGCAGTTCCTGGATCTGCCGGGGAGATCCGAGGTTGAACGGCTGGCCGGCCTCGCGGTGCGCCTCCTGCTCGATCCCGACGATGCGCACTGCCAGCTGCCGGCTCTGCGCCGCCAGCATGTCGCAATCGATAGCCACACCGGCCTGTTCCATGTCGGAGAGTACCGTCACCAGCGGGATCTCGATCTCACGATAGATCCTTTCCAGGCCCGGCACCTGCACCAGCCTCGGCCACATGGCACGATGCAGGCGCAGGGTGATGTCGGCATCCTCGGCCGCGTAGGGTGCGGCACTTTCCAGCGGCACCTCGTTGAAGCTGAGCTGATTCTTGCCCTTGCCCGCCACGTCCTCGTACTTGATGGTGGTGTACTCGAGGTACTTTTCCGCCACCGAGTTCATGTCGTGCCGGATTGCGGTGCTGTCCAGGACATAGGATTCGAGCATGCTGTCGAAGGCAATGCCTGACAACTTTATACCGTGATTAGACAACACGTTACGATCATATTTAATGTGATGACCAATTTTCCTGATTCGACTATTTTCAAGCAGTGGTCCCAGTTTCCCCAGCACCGCCTCCCGGTCGAGCTGCTCGGGGGCACCCGGATAATCGTGGGCCAGCGGCACATAGGCGGCCGCGCCGGGGTGGACGGCGAAGGACACCCCGACGACACGGGCGTCCATGTACGCCAGGCTGGTGGTTTCGGTATCGAAGGCAAATTCGCCGGCCGCGCGCAGGCGCTGCAACCAGTCCTCCAGCCGCGCGGGATCGAGCACGGTTTCATAGCGCACTCCAGCAGGCGGACCGGTGGTAAGCGCCGGGTCCGGGTCGTCCTGCGCGCCATCCAGCTCTTCCAGCCAGCGGGCGAAGTCGAGGTCGCGGTACAGCACACGCAGCCGGTCGGGGTCTGCGGGCAGGCGCTGCAGTGACTCCGGTGCGACCTCCAGTGCCAGGTGGCAGTCGATGGTGGCCAGACGGCGCGACAGTGGCAATTGTTCGAGGCTGGCGCGCAGGCTGTCCCCGACCTTGCCCTTGACCTCGCCGGCATGGGCGATGACCCCGTCCAGCGAACCATGCTCCGCCAGCCACTTCACCGCCGTTTTCGGTCCGACCCCGGGTACGCCGGGAATGTTGTCCGAGGTGTCACCGATCAGGGCCAGGTAGTCGACGATCCGGGCCGGAGTGACACCGAATTTCTCCACCACCCCGTCCCGGTCCAGCCGGGTGCGCGACATCGTGTTGACCAGGGTGACATGCCCGTCCACCAGCTGCGCCATGTCCTTGTCCCCGGTCGAGATCACCGTGTCCATACCCTGCGCGGCGGCCTGCCGGGCCAGGGTGCCGATGACATCGTCCGCCTCCACCCCCTCGACCTGCAGCAGCGGCAGCCCCAGGGCGCGGATGATCTCCAGCAACGGGGGGACCTGCGCCGCCAGCTCCTCCGGCATCGGCGGCCGGTTGGCCTTGTAGTCTTCGTACAGGTCATGGCGGAAGTTCCTGCCCCGTGCGTCGAACACCACCGCGATGTACTGCGGGTCGTATTCGCTCAACAGGCTGCGCAGCATGTTGAGCACGCCGTAGATCGCACCCGTCGGCTCGCCCCGTGCATTGGTCAGGGCCTGCAGGTTCGGCACGTGATAGGCACGGTACAGGTAGGAAGAACCATCGACCAGTACCAGCGAGGGGTTGTCGGTTGCCATGCTTGTCCTGAGGAGCGCTTAGCCGTTCTGGATGCACGCGGGAAAACCCGAACGAAAACAACTGGGCATCCCGGTCATGGTATCATCATTCCGGCCCGCTCCCAGGTGTTCCGCGGCGGGTCACGGACAGGACAGCAATGGCATGCACAGCAACCAGGGCAGAAACCGGCGACTCACGCGGCACGGGCTGCTGTCCCGGTACGCAACCCGCGCGGCCCGTGCATCCCGGTGGCTGGTCCGGACCCGGGCAGGACTGTGTGCGGACGGCGAGCGCGGCCGCTTCCAGGCCCTCGACTCAGCCCGGGAAGTCTGCGGTGCAATCTTCCATTAGCATGAACCGTCCGAACCGGAACAGAAAAAGCTCCCCGAACCCCAGGTACCGTCCCATGCGCATCCGTGTTTTCCTGCTGTCTTCGTTGCTGTCCCTGCCACTGCTGGCCGCACAACCGATCATGGCTCCGGCACCGGAACCACCGCCACCGCCTTCGACGGGTACCCAGGAGGAACTGCAGCCAGAGGTGACCATCACCCACCGCAAGGATGCCGTGGTCGAGGAATATCGCGTCAACGGCCAGCTCTACATGGTGAAGGTCACGCCCGTCGTCGGGCCGCCCTACTATCTGATCGACACCACCGGTGACGGCAACCTGAATACCCGGCGCAGTGAACTGGACCCCGCCTTCCTGGTACCCAGCTGGATGCTCTTCCGGTGGTAGCCGGCACCCGTCCCGGCCCCGCCGCCAGCTGATCATGTCCGTATTCACCACGGTCGCGCGCGACGATCTGGTCGCACTGCTGGAGCACTTCGACGTCGGACAGTTACGTGACTTTGAAGGTATCAGCGACGGCATCGAAAACACCAACTACTTCGTCACCACGGACCGGCGCGAACTGGTCCTGACCCTGTTCGAAACCCACACCCTGGACGAGATGGACTTCTTTCTCGACCTGATGGCCCACGTCGCCGAGCACCACATCCCGAGCGCACATCCGGTGGCGGATCGCGACGGACACTACCTGCGCCTGTTCAGGGACAGGCCCACGGCACTGGTGGAGCGGCTGGCCGGTACCAGTCTGGACCACCCGACCGACCGGCAGTGCGCAACGCTGGGAGCGGTGATCGCGCGCCTGCACCTGGCCGGCGCCAGCTTCGACGGCCGGCGCGCAAACGGCCGCGGCCATGACTGGCGCATGACGACCGCGGACAAGCTGTTCGACCACCTGCCACCGGAAGACGCCGCACGGCTGCACGAGGAAGTGGCCTACCAGCAGGCCAACCGCTTCGATCAACTGCCCGGCGGCGTGATCCATGCCGACCTGTTCCGTGACAACGTGCTCTGGCGCGGCGACGAGCTGACCGGCATCATCGATTTCTACTACGCGTGCAACGATGCATTTCTGTACGACCTCGCCGTCGCAGCCAACGACTGGTGTGTCGAGGCGAGCGGCGCGTTCGTGGCCACCCGGTTCAACGCGCTGCTCGGCGCCTACCATGCCGTGCGCCCGCTCACGGGGCAGGAACAGGCCAGCTGGGCACCGGTGGTCCGCGCCGCAGCCCTGCGCTTCTGGCTGTCGCGTCTGTATGACTGGCATTTCCCGCGCCCGGGCGAAATCACCCACCGCAAGGACCCGGACGTGTTCCGCCGCATCATGCTGCAGCGGCAGCAACATGCCCGTCCGCTCCGGCTGCATGCCTGAGAAGCTGCGCAAACTTGCCCTGCAGCTGGACCGGCTGGCGGAAGCGACCGGCCGCCTGCTGTCGTGGCTGAGTCTGGCGCTGGTCCTGGTGACCTTTCTCGTGGTGTTCCTGCGCTACGGCCTGAACACCGGCTCGATCGCCCTGCAGGAATCGATCACCTACCTGCATGCACTGCTGTTCATGCTGTGTGCCGCCTACACCCTCAAGCACGATGCACATGTGCGCGTCGATATTTTCTACCAGCGCGCCAGCCCGCGGGTACGCGCATGGATCGACCTGCTGGGTACGCTGTTGCTGCTGCTGCCGGTCTGCGGGTTCATCCTCTACGACAGCCTGGGCTACGTGGCCGCCTCCTGGGCCATTCACGAAGGCTCGCACGAGGCCGGCGGGCTGAACGGTGTATACCTGCTGAAAACGGCCATCCCGCTGCTGGCCGTCCTGTTGCTGTTGCAGGGCATATCGCTGGCGCTGCACAACGCGCTGCTGCTGGCCGGACACGCCCTGCCCGAGGAACCGGACGCCGGCATGGACCGGGAAATCTAGGCATGGCGGACCTGCTGCCCCTGCTGCTGTTCCTGGTGGTCTGCATCGTCCTGATGGCCGGCTACCCGGTCGCGTTTTCCCTGGCCGGCGCCGCCCTGCTGTTCGCCGGTGCCGGCGAGCTCGCCGGCACCTTCGATATGTCCTTCCTGCACGCCCTGCCGAGTCGTCTGTACGGCATCATGACCAACACCACGCTGATCGCGGTACCGCTGTTCGTGTTCATGGGCATCATGCTGGAACGGTCCCGCGTAGCCGACAACCTGCTCGACACCATGGCCGCACTGTTCGGGCGCCTGCGTGGTGGACTGGGCTTTTCCGTCACGCTGGTCGGCATGCTGCTGGCCGCCAGCACCGGCATCGTCGGCGCAACGGTGGTCACCATGGGACTGCTGTCATTGCCGACCATGCTGCGCCGCGGCTATGACCCGCGCCTGTCGTGCGGCGTGATCTGCGCCTCCGGCACGCTCGGGCAGATCATTCCACCATCGATCGTCCTGGTCCTGCTCGGCGACGTGCTGTCCTCGGCCTACCAGCAGGCACAGCTGAACCTGGGCATCTACTCGCCGAAGACGGTTTCCGTCGGCGACCTGTTCGTCGGCGCACTGGCGCCGGGACTGCTGCTGGTGGTCCTGTACCTGGCCTACATCGGCTTTGTCGCCTGGCGTCGCCCGCACGCCATGCCGGCACTGCCGGCGGAGGAGACCGGCAGCGGGAGCAACCTGCTGCAGCGGGTCCTGCGCGGACTGCTGCCGCCGGTATTCCTGATCGTCGCGGTACTGGGATCCATTCTCGGCGGCTTCGCCACCCCGACCGAAGCGGCGTCCGTGGGTGCGGTCGGTGCGCTGCTGCTGGCCCTGATACAGCGGCAGCTCAGCCTGCCCATCCTGCGCGAAGTGATGCTCGGCACCACCCGGGTGACCAGCATGGTGTTCCTGATCCTGGTCGGCGCCTCGGTCTTTTCCCTGGTGTTTCGCGGGTTCGGCGGCGATCACGTCGTCGCGGAACTGCTCAGTAACCTGCCCGGCGGCAAGTACAGCGCCATGCTGGCCGTGATGACGCTGATGTTCCTGCTGGGTTTCGTGCTGGATTTCATCGAGATCACCTTCGTCGTGGTGCCCATCGTGGGCCCGGTGCTGCTCGCCATGGGTTTCGACCCGGTCTGGCTCGGGATCATGATCGCACTCAACCTGCAAACCTCCTTCCTCACACCTCCCTTCGGGTTTGCCCTGTTCTACCTGCGCGGCGTTGCCCCGGCCGAGGTGACCACGGCACAGATCTACCGCGGCGTCGTCCCCTTCATTATCCTGCAGATCCTGCTGTTGCTGCTGCTGGCGGTGTGGCCGACACTGGCCACCTGGCTGCCCGCGGCCGTCTACGCGGACTGATGCGGCGGGATTTTGCAGTGTCCCCGGCTTCGTGCCATCATAATCCGGCGTTGCTGCCTACGGGATTCCCACTATGAACAAGAAACTCTACATCCTGTTTCCGCTGCTGCTCTGTACCGGCGCGCTGCCCGCAGCACACGCCGCGAGCGATTCGTGGGTCGATGGCCTGACCTATACCCACGGCGAAAACAGCCGGAAAGAGGGCATCGACGTGCACCGGCTCGGGATCGAGAAGCGCTGGGGGCACAGCTGGTTCAACCAGGGCGCCTGGTTTCTGGGCGGCTACTGGGACTCGGAAGTGGCCGTCATGCAGCCGGACACCGGCCCCGACGTCTACGCCGTCAGCATCACCCCGGTGTTCCGTTACCAGCGTGACTCGCACCTGTCCAGCGGGGTGACCCCGTTTGCGGAAGCCGGGATCGGCGCGCAGCTCCTGAGTGATGTCCACGTCGGCAGTGCGAACGTGTCGTCCGCGTTCCAGTTCGGGTCCCTGGTGGGCTTCGGGATCGGCTTCGGCGAGCGCGGCCAGTACGAGCTGTCGTACCGCTTCACGCACATCTCCAACGCGGATATCAAGAAGCCGAACGAGGGACTGGATCTGCACCTGTTCCGGCTGGGTTACAACTTCAACTAATTCGGGGACAGTATACCTATTTATCTGACACCCCTCTCCACATACCACCCAGCGCTCGACCGGGTCGATGACCGGGCCATAGTCTGGCGAGTGATGTTGATAGCTGTGACGCGCTGCTGGAGCGCTATTCCCGCATCGTGAGGCCCGCATGGGGACAAGCGTTTCGTCAGCACGCCGGATCCAGAGACAGGGGATGTTCCGGTCAGGAAGCGGCAGGGGAGAAAACCGAACTGCCCGGCTAATGGGTGTCCACGGAATGGCTCAGCCCGCGCGGACATTCATGTAGGCGCGCTCGGAGATATCCGTCCAGTCCACCACGGCGCGCTGGAAGTTGCGGTAGGAGTCGTACACCTTGCCGGACAATGCATCCTTGCCGGCGATTTCCCGGACCACCTCCTCCGACAGTTCGCGCAGGCGTTGCATCACGCTGGCCGGAAATTCACGCACGTCCACGTGCTGGTCCTTGCGCAGCGTCTGCAGCGCGGTACTGTTGCGCGCCGTGTATTCCCACAGCATGTCGCCGTTCACCACCAGGCAGGCATTGGTGACGATGGCCTGCAGGTCCGGCGGCAGGACATCGAACGCCGCCTTGTTGACCAGACACTCCAGCGTGGTGCCCGGCTCGTGCCAGCCGGGGTAGTAATAGTACTTCGCCGCCTTGTGCAGCCCGAACGCCATGTCGTTGTACGGTCCCACCCATTCCGTCGCGTCGATGGCTCCCGATTCCAGCGAGGTGAAGATATCGCTGCCCGGCATGCTGACCGGGACGCCACCGGCGCGCTTCAGCACCTCGCCGCCGAGCCCCGGTATCCGCATCTTGAGGCCGGCCAGATCGGCCAGCGAGTTGATCTCCCGGTTGAACCAGCCACCCATCTGCACCCCGGAGTTGCCGGCCGCTACCGGCTGCACCCCGAACGGCGCATAGACCTGGCGCCACAATTCCATGCCGCCCCCGTAGAACAGCCACGCATTCATTTCCTGCGCGTCCAGGCCGAACGGTACGGCGGCGAAAAACTGCGCGGCCTCGCTCTTGCCTTTCCAGTAATACGCTGCCCCGTGCCCCAGCTGGGCCGTGCCGCCGGAGACGGCATCGAACACTTCCATCGCCGGCACCAGTTCGTTGTCACCGTACACCGTGACCTGGATGCGGCCGCCGCTCATTCGTGAAATCAGGCTGGCGATGCGGTTGGCGCCGGTGCCGAGGCCGGGAAAATTCTTCGGCCAGGTGGTCACCATCTTCCAGTGCCAGGTCTGCGCCGGGGCGGTCTTGCCAGGGGCGGCAGCCGTTTTCTTATCCTGGCCACAGCCGGCCAGCAGGGTTCCGGCACCGACTGCGCCGAGGAAATCGCGACGTTGCATGACGTACTCCCGGAGGATTGCAAAGACGCCCATTGTACGTCGACCGGCCGGCATCCGCAGGGGATAGCCGGCAGGTGCAGGGCGGAGATGGTTTGTCACTGACAGTCTTGATACTACACATAGTTATGGAATACTATTCAGCGAACGCATCCGGTATTCATGCTAGAGCGTTAAGTTAATTATAAAAATGGAGTCGATGGTTCCCGCATAGCGCGCACCAGGGAATCCGGCCAACCAGGAGAAGGGGCCCATGTTGACCGAACTTCACCGCATACGCTCACGCTTTATCACCCTGATCCTGATCGGACTCCTGCTGGCGGCCCTGGCCGGGATGGCCATCGGGCTGCTGTTCGGTCTGGTGACCCCGGAGCACCTGCAGGCACCACGGCTGCCGGTCCTGCTGAGTGGCTTCGTGGTGCTGACCTGTGCACTGGCGGCGCTGCACTTCTATCGATATTTCAGCCCGTTGTCGAAACTTGCAGACGCAGCCGGGCGTCCGGCGGCGCTGCCGGAATTCCTCCAGCAGCGCCTGGCCCGTTTCGGACGCGACTACTGGATGTTCTTCCTGGTCTACTCCGCAGGCGCCCCGACGCTGTACTTTGCCGGCACCCACCAGCCGTGGCTGGATGCCAGTGCCAGCTATCTCCAGCTGCTGATGCTGCAACTGGGCGTTGCCGCACTGGTCGGCCTGCCCACCTATCAGCTGGCGCTGGACCAGATCGGCGAGCTGGCCGGACGGTTCCGTCTGCAGCACATGCGGGTCAGCCTGAAATCCAGGCTGCTGCTGATGGGCGGGTTCGTTCCCCTGCTTTGTTACACCCTGCTGATGAATTACCAGTGGCAACAGACCGGCAGCCTGACCCCGGGCAACATGGCCGTGTGGCTGACACTGGTGTGCGTGACCGGCGTCATCACCCTGTTTTCCGTACGCAGTGTCACGCGTGCACTCGAACCGATACAGCACCTGATCCGGCACAGCGGTGTGTCCATGAATCGCGAGCTGGCGCAGCTGCAGCCACGCAGCACCGACGAGATCGGTTTCATGACCCAGGTCATCGGCAAGATCTTTCGCCAGCTGGGCGAGCAGGAGTCGCACATGCGCACCCTGGTCCAGACTGCGGCCGAAGGCATCATCGTGATCAACGACCGGGGACGCATCGCCACGTTCAACCCGGCCGCGGAATCCCTGTTTGGTTACAGCAACGCGGAGCTGCGCAACCGTTCCCTGCAGCCGCTGCTGCCACAGCTGTTCGATGCCGGATTGCGCATCCAGACCGGCACGGGCGAGCGCGAACTGGAAGGCAGGCATCGCGACGGCAGCACCCTGCAGGTGCAGGTGCGCATCAGCCCCATGCGCATCGACGGCGAGCGCTACTATACCTGCCTGGTGGCGGATATCAGCCGGCGCAAGCTGATGGAGCAGCAGCTGCGGGATGCGGAAACACGCTACCGCGATCTGGTGGAAACCGCGCACGACATGGTGTGGACCATGGATACCGGCGCGCAGCTGACCTATGTGAACCGCGCCTGCAAGGACATCTACGGCTACACGCCCTGCGAGATGCTGCAGCACCGGCTCGACGAATTCCGCTCCCCGGATCATCCGCCGCACGACCGCGACGCCATCGACGCCTTGCTGGCCGGCGAGGATACCGTGCAGTTCGAGACCGTCCACCTCGACTGCGAGAACCGGCCGCACTTCCTCAGCTTCAGCGCGCGTTCCCACAAGAACGAACACGGTGAGGTGCTGCGTATCAGCGGGACCACGCGCGACATCACCGAGCAGAAGGCCTTCCAGCACCAGCTCTCCTACCATGCCGAGCACGATCCGCTGACCGGGCTGTTCAACCGCACCTATTTCCAGGAGGAACTGGAACGCACCGTCGCGCGCACCGCGCGTACCGGCATTACCTGCGCCCTGTTCTACATCGATCTCGACCAGTTCAAGTACATCAACGATACGCTCGGCCACGCGGCCGGCGACCGCCTGCTGGTGGACATCGCCGCGCTGCTTTCCATGCACGTGCGCGAAGGCGACCTGCTGGCCCGCTTCGGCGGTGACGAGTTCACGTTGCTGCTCTACAGCATCGAGCGTCAGGACGTGATACGCGTGGCGGAAAATTTCCGCATGCTGTGCGACGACTACCGCTTCAATGTCAACGACAAATCCTGGAACGTCAGCGCCAGTATCGGGATCGCGGTCATCGACCGCCAGGCGATTTCGGCCGAGGAAATCCTGTCGCACGCCGATCTCGCCTGCAACACCGCCAAGCAGCAGGGCCGCAACCGCGTCAACCTGTACAACCCGGACGACCTCGGCAAGGCGGACATGCAGGCGGACATGGGCTGGGCGACACGGGTACGCGACATGCTCGAACAAGACCGCTTCCAGCTGGTCTACCAGCCGATCATCGCCGCCCACGGCGGCGAGGTCCTGGATTACGAGGTGCTGGTGCGCATGGTCTGCGATGACGGTCAGCTCATCCTGCCCGGCGGTTTCATGCCGGCGGCGGAGCGCTTCGGCCTGATTCACGGCGTGGATCGCTGGATCGTACGGCGTGCCATCGTGCAGCTGGCCGAACTGCAGCAGCACGGGTTGAACACCTGCTTCTCCATCAACCTTTCCGGCAAGGCCTTCGAGGACTCCGCGCTGCTGCCGCTGATCCGTGACCTGCTGGAGTCGACCGGACTGGACCCGTCACGGGTCACCTTCGAAATCACGGAAACCGCCGCGATCGCCAACCTCTCCGCGGCGGAGGAGTTCATCATCGCGCTGAAGGACCTGGGTTGCCAGTTCGCACTGGACGATTTCGGCTCCGGCTTCTCGTCGTTTGCCTACCTGAAACACCTGCCGGTCGACAAGCTCAAGATCGACGGCGCCTTCGTGAAGGGCATGGCACACAGCGCCGTGGACCAGGCCATGGTGGAATCGATGAACCAGGTCGCGCATGCGCTCGGCAAGCTGACCGTGGCCGAGTGCGTGGAAAATGCCGAGACCCTGCAGATCCTCGAGGAAATGGGCGTGGATCGCGCACAGGGATACTTCATCGGCCTGCCGCAGGCGCTACCGGACGCAGGCATGCAGTACCACGTGGCCGACAGGACGGCCGTGCTGGCGCATTGAGCGCGGCCTGTCCGGAACGCGCGGCCCCGCGCCCCGGCTGGCGGGAGGCGTTCAGGCATGCTCCCTTCAGTCGGCTGCCGGGCTGCACGTGGCTACACGGACG
>CAYUFA010000054.1:0-18463 GCA_964443845.1 uncultured Ectothiorhodospiraceae bacterium | reverse complement strand
GACGCCGACAGGGATGTCGGTGGTAGAGCAACGCAGGGAGCAGTTGCCGAGAAGGGACGCACGGTTTGTTCAGCCGGGGTTGAATTTCATGTCCCAACCTGGTTACTCACCTGCAAGGTCGTGCATAGTGAAAGACTTACTGATCGTTCAACGGATTTATATGGGACAGAGTGATGGCGCGGAGCAATAGTTGGATCGAACCCGCACGCGAAGCCCTGCCTGAACCGGTCCGGGCCGATGACGACACCGGCTGGTTGCTATGGCCTGGCCGACCCGGGGGAAGTCCAAATGTAACCCGGCAAGGCGACAGCGCCGGGTTCCCTCGGGGCTCTCGATCTACCTGACAAGGCGCAACTGGCCCATGTTTTTGCAACGACTTACCAACTTCCGCCAAAAGCTTGCAAAGGCCTTGCCCGTGCACCGCAGCCCCATGGAACGGCCCTGGAGAGCGGACGAATCGCCGTTCCGGCTGGCCGTTCTGGCGGTGGTGGTCGGCCTGGTGGCGGGGCTGGGTGCGGTCGTGTTCCGCGCCCTGATCGGCCTGTTTCACAATCTCTTCTTCCTCGGCGTGTGGTCCGTTGCGTATGACGCCAACGTACATACGCCTCCCGGGCCGTGGGGGGTCGGCGTCATACTCGTGCCCGTGGTCGGTGCGCTCATCGTCGCCTTCCTGGTAAAGAATTTTGCACCCGAAACCAAGGGTCACGGAGTGCCCGAAGTGATTGATGCCATCTACTACAGGCGGGGTATCATCCGACCCGTCGTGGCGCTGATCAAGGCGATCGCCTCGTCCGTTTCCATCGGTTCGGGTGCCGCGATCGGCCGTGAAGGCCCCATAATCCAGATCGGCGCCGCTTTCGGTTCCATGGTCGGTCAGTACATCCGGATACCGGAATGGCAGCGCATCACGCTGATTGCGGGTGGCGCCGCGGGTGGTATCGCGGCCACGTTTAACACACCCATCGGCGGCCTGCTGTTCGCCGTGGAGCTGTTGTTGCCGGAGATCAGTGCCCGCACCCTGATTCCGGTGGCCATCGCCACCGGCGCTGGCACCTTCTTCGGCCGGGCGTTCTTCGGCCTCCACCCGTCTTTTGACATCCCTGCGCTGGCATTGCCTGCCGCGCATCTGATCCAGCCTGCGGAGTATGCTGCCTACGCCGTGCTCGGCGTGATTCTGGGTTTCGCATCCGCGCTCTTCATCCGTGCAATCTACGGCCTCGAAGATCTCTTCGACCGGATTCCCGGCAATTATTACACCCGCCACGCACTGGGTATGTTCCTGGTGGGTGTGCTGATGTACCTCGCCATGAGGTACCTGGGGCATTACTTCATCGAAGGCGTGGGCTACGCGACGATCCGCGACGTGCTGACGACCTCGCTCACCAATCCTTACGTGCTGCTGCTGCTGTTCGCTGCGAAACTGCTTGCGACCGCGCTTTCGCTGGGCTCCGGCGCCTCCGGCGGTATATTCTCTCCCACCCTGTTTCTCGGAGCGGTGCTGGGCGGCGCCTACGCCATGGTCGTATCCGGGTTGCTGCCGGGGTTGCCGCTTGATCCCCAGGGCGCTACTGTCATCGGCATGGCCGGCATGATGGGCGGGGTAACGGGCGCAGTGGTTACCTCCATCGTCATCATATTCGAGATGACGCGCGATTATAACGTCGTTATCCCGCTCCTGGTCGCGGTGTCGATCTCCTACGGGGTGCGCCGGCTGATCATGGCGGAGAACATCTATTCCATGAAGCTGACGCGGCGCGGGCAATACATTCCGGAGTCCCTGCATACCCACGCCTACCTGCTGCGGACCGCCGGCGACGTCCTGAGCACCCCCACCATTCGTGTCGAGCGGGGGCAAGAGATGGCCGAACTGCGCCGGCAGCTTCCCCGGTACGGCAGGCACCGTTCCCACCTTTTGTTTACCGATGCGGAAGAGTTACGAGGCGTTTTGCCCTGGGGTCGCATCGATCGCCTGGTGCGTCTCGGTGACCTGGGAGCAGACCTCTCCGGGGAGATGGTGACCCACTGGATCGTAGTGGCTCAGGAAGACATGATACTGGACGTGGTGGGGCGGATGCGCGCCGCAGACACGGATGTCGCGCTGGTCACCGGGTCCGGACAGCTGGACGGACCGGACAGCGTCCTGGGCATACTGAGCTGGGGCGACGTGGTGCGTTATAGCAACCTGCCGCTGCACCTGTGCTGCATGCAGGGCCCCTCGGCTGGCGAGAAGGCAGGTGCTTCCTCCCGGCCACCCGAGAGCCCGCCGTGAGATCAGCGGGGTCAGACTCACTGCTGTCCCGCAAACGTGCTCTCCCTTCGGGAGTAGACCGGGGTGTGGGGATCCGGTTTGGTTAACTGCCTGAGTTTCTATACCCTCATTCCGGCCTTCTCCCGGAGGGAGCAGGAATGCAGCGTTCAATCAACGGGTATCCGTATTGATGTCCCGAACGGATCAACCACTTCCCAGACGATGTTGAATGAGTGTATTACTGACTTATCCTCTGTATGTAAGTGGGACAGCCGTGGGTCAGGCTCGATTGATCTGGCGCAATGTTGAGGTCTCAATGGAGTCCGACCGCTTTGCTTTGCATGGCGTAATATTGGCGTATCAATGGGGTCTGTCCGCTTGATTACGGCGCACGGGCGGCCGTTATCGCGGAGGATCGCGGCCTGCGCAGAACAGCATCCGGTTTCCCTTGTAAAAGGAGGTGCATGATGACGACTGACACAGAACTGCAGAGCACCATCGCGGCCATGGTCCAGAAAGGGAAGGGTATCCTGGCAGCCGACGAGAGCCTGCCAACCATCGCGAGGCGCTTCAAGGCCGTGGGTGTGGAATGTACCGACGAGAGCAGACGGCAGTATCGGGCCTTGCTGCTGACAACCCCGGGTGTGGGTGACTATCTCAGCGGAGTCATCCTGTTCGAGGAAACACTCGGCCAGAAGACCGGGGACGGCACGCCATTGCCACTGGCGGCTGAACGGCAGGGGATCGTACCGGGTGTCAAGGTGGATCAGGGAAAGGTCGCGCTTGCGAACGCACCGGGCGACCTGGTGACGCAGGGTCTCGATGGACTGGCGGACCGGTTGCAGGCGTATAAGGCGCAAGGAGCGCGTTTCGCCAAGTGGCGCGAGGTCTATCCGATAACCGAGCGCAATCCAACCCCGCTGGGAATCGAGGCCAATGCCGAGATGCTCGCACGCTACGCCGCCGTATGCCAGAACGAGGGATTCGTGCCCATTGTCGAACCTGAGGTACTGCTTGACGGCGCGCACAGCCTGCAGCGTTGCGCTGCGGTCACGGAGGCGGTGTTACACGCCGTATTCCACGCACTCCACCGTCATGGAGTGATACTGGAATACATGCTCCTGAAACCGAATATGGTCCTCCCGGGCAAGGAGTATGCTCGACAGTCCGCTGCGGAGGAGGTGGCGCTTGAGACGTTGAAGGTGCTGCGGCGCACGGTCCCGGCGGCGGTGCCCAGCATTAACTTTCTCTCCGGCGGTCAGACTCCAGTGCAGGCCACGGCCAATCTCAATGCAATGAACGAGCAATTTCCGCGCGCACCCTGGGAATTGTCCTTTTCTTACGCACGGGCACTGCAGGAGCCGGTACTCGAAGCCTGGCGCGGCAATCCCGGGAACCTTGAATCGGCGCAGCGGATATTTTACCGACGGGCACAACTCAATGGCGCAGCGCGTCAAGGTACTTACAAGCCCGGGATGGAACAGGAAGTCTGAATGCATCGGTTGCGCTGCATCAATACATGCAGCCGCCGCGCGCCTGCGTCCAGGCAGTCCGTCGTCCCGGCTATGATGCACGGCCTGCCATGTTACGAATTCCCCCTGTAATTTCGTTGACTGGTTGTGACGGATTCCGGGGAGACGGGAAATGAATCCTGCCGGGAAGGTCCTTGACTGGTTGCCATCGGCTGCGCCGCTGCGCGTTACCGATGCGGATATCGTTCGCGCCACCTCAATCAGGCTCCACCGGCAGGGATTTCAAAGTACGGCGAAGCTGCGCAAGGCAGCTGTGATCCGGGTATCCGGATTGGGGGGTGCGGGCGAACTCCGAATACTCATCAGTTCCCTGTATCAGCGTTCAAGCGTTCGGAGGTCGCCAGAAATGATCCAATAAATCAGCAAGAAGCTGAAACTGGCGCCGGTACCGCCCGGAACTCGGGAAATCTCCGTACCAGGCGTGGATCGATCTCGCCGTACGGGGCCCGGAACGGCGTGTCCCGGCGCCCGGCCACGGTATTGAGCAGGTCCCGGGTCCAGGCGATCTCTTCGCGCAGGCGCGTATCCGGGACGGCGCGGGATGCGGGTGCGAAAAGTTGTGGTTGCCCGGTTCGAACTGTGGCAGAGACGCCAGGTAACGGGTGTGTCCGAGGTTTTCCCCGATCCACTTGCCGCCCGGGAACAGCGCGGCCGGTACGTGTTTCTCCACCAGTACCCGGGCAACACGTTCCTCGTATTGTCCCGGTGTGCGACACGGGCACCGGGATTGCGGACCGGTGCCGGTACGCTGCCGGAAGGAGACAGCGCAACGACATGCCATGACGACCGGTGTGGCACGGTGCAGGTTGTCTGTCCGGCGGGAGATCCGTGAAGGCGGCCATGTTCTCCACCCGAAGCCCGGGATACGCAGCGGGTTGCCGGTCTCCCGGGCGGCGCCGTGCCGGGGACCCGCCGCGATGTGCTGATGCCGTCATGCTCGCGTATCATCTCGCAGGTATGAAACGGGAACCTGCATGGGAGAGCCGGTTGGCCTGGCGGGGCTGGTGGCTGCCGGTCCTGCTCTGGTGCGCCTGCCTGTTGCCGTTGCCTGTCGCGCATGCGCAACCCTCCCTGAAACTGGAGATTCGCGGTATCACCGGTGTGCTGCTGGAAAACGTGCGCGCACACCTGTCCCTGTCGAAATACGTGCACAACGGATCGCTGCTGCCCGTGCCGCTGACCGGTGGCAAACCGGTGCCGGCGCTGCCACCGGAACCGGAGCTGCGTGGCCTGCAGCGCCGTGCCGGCCAGGAGATCCGGGCCGCGCTGGAGCCCTACGGCTACTACCACCCCGCCATCGAGACGAGCCTGGAGCAGCAGGACGGGCAGTGGATTGCGCGTTATCAGATCGACCCCGGCCAGCCGGTGCTGGTCGAGTCCATGCAGGTGGAAGTGACGGGCGAGGGCAGGGAGCTGCCCGCACTGGTCCGGCTGGCAGGCAAGCTGCCACTGCGGCCCGGTCAGCGGCTGGTGCACCCGCTATACGATGCGTATCGCGAGAAACTGCAACGGGCCGCGCTGGATGCCGGCTACCTCGATGCACGTTATACCCGATCCGAACTGCGCGTGAACCCGGCCGAGCACCGTGCCAGCGCGCAGCTCGTGCTCGACACCGGGCCGCGCTATTACTTCGGCGACGTGAGCATCGAGCAGCACATCCTCGCACCCGCGTTCGTCAGCCGCTACGTGCGCATACATCCCGGCGAGCCGTTCTCTACCGCGCAACTGCTGAAGCTGCAGCTGGCGCTGGGCGACAGTGGTTACTTCAGCCAGGTGGAGCTGGACGTGCGCCGCAAGGAGGCCCGTGATCACCGGGTCCCGGTGGTGGTGCACACCGTGCCGGCGGCCCACGTCAAGTACCGGCTGGGCCTGGGCTACGGCACGGACACCGGGCCACGCGTATCGCTCGGGGCCGACTACCGGCGCATCAACCGGCGTGGCCACGGGTTGTCTACCGGGCTGAAGATGTCCCCGATCGAGCAGACCGCGAACCTGAACTACAACATCCCGATCCGCAACCTGGTGTCGGACAAGGTAGTGATCGGTGCCCAGGTGGACAACAGCACCGATGTGGCCAACAGCGGCAATTCGCGCAGTTACAAGCTCGGCGTCAGCCAGCAGGTGAGCCTCGGTTCCATCCAGCGCAACCTGTACGTCAATTACCTGCACGAGTCCTTCACGCTGGGCACGGAGCAGGACCAGGTGGATTTCCTGATTCCGGGTATCGGGCTTTCGCAGCTCAGGAGCGACAATGTGCTGTTTCCGCGGCGGGGTTACAGCTGGAACGTCGATGTCCACGGTGCCCCGGACGTGGTTTCCGCCACCCGGTTCGCGCGCATCGAGGGTTCCCTGCGCGGGGTCACCCCGCTGGGTGCACACGGTCGCCTGCTGGGCCGGGCGCAACTGGGCGCCATCACGGTAGCGGATTTTACCAGCCTGCCGGCATCGGAGCGTTTCTTTGCCGGCGGTGACCAGAGCGTGCGCGGGTACGACTACCAGACCCTCTCGCCGGTCGACAGCAGCGGGCAGCCGGTGGGCGGGCAGTACCTGGCGACCGCCAGCCTGGAGGCGGAATACCTGTTTGCGGGCAACTTCGGTGCCGCCACGTTCATCGATGCGGGTAACGCGGACGACACCTTCCCGCCGCAGCTCCGCATCGGCGCCGGCGTGGGGTTTCGCTGGCGCAGCCCGGTGGGCATGCTGCGGATCGACCTGGCGCACCCGTTCAACGATCCGAACAACAGCTACCGTATCCATATCAGTATCGGACCGGATCTGTGAGCCGGAGCACGCGCCGTATCCTGCTGGGAATTCTGTTGCCGATGCTGCTGCTGGTGGCGGTGTCCGGCTGGCTGGTCACCACCGAATCCGGGTTACAGGTGCTGTGCCGGTCCCTGCTGCCGAAGATCGTCCCCGGGCTCACGTTCGGTTCGGTGCAGGGCCGGCTGGCCGGGCGTATCCGGCTGGGTGACCTGCGCTATGCAGACGACCGGCTGCGCCTGACGGCCGGCTCGCTGGACCTGGACTGGGAACCGGCCGCGCTGTTACACGGCACGTTCCGGATCAACGCGCTCGCGGCCGGCAAGGTGCGTTATCAGCAACTCGTTGCCGGGGACAATGCGCCCGTGCAGTTACCGGCACACCTGCGCCTGCCGGTTGCGCTCGACGTGCGGGATCTCGACGTACAGGATGTGGAAATCTGCGCGGCGCCCGGGGCGCAACCCGTCCGCCTCGAACGCGTCTCCCTGGCCGGGCGCTGGCAGGGCGAACGGCTGGCGCTCGACCGGCTCGCGGTGCAGCAGGCCACGGTATCCGTCCACGGCACCCTGCACCTGCAGACGGCCGCGCAGTATCCGCTCAGCGGCACGCTGGACTGGCAGGCAGCCGTGCCGAACCAGGCGCCGCTGCAGGCCCACGGCGAACTGTCCGGTTCCCTGCAGGCACTGCATGTCAGCCAGCAGATCGGGGCACCCTATGCCCTGCAGCTCGAACTGACCCTGCAGGACCTGCTGGCGACCCCGCAACTGGACGGTACGCTCGCGCTGGCCGGCAGCGATCTTGCCGCGCTGCATCCGGGCTGGCCCGAAATGCAGCTGCACGGGTCGGTCGCCCTGCGCGGCCCCGTCCAGGAGCTGCACATCGACGGTAGCCTGGACCTGCAGGACCGGCAGGCCGGTGCGGCCCGGTTGCAGCTGGCCGCCCGGCTGCTCGCGCAGTCCGTGGAATTCGACACCCTCACCCTGACCTCTGCCGGCCGTCCGCTGCGGCTGAATGCGCAGGGCAGTATCGGGTTCGGCGCCGCGCCGGTGTTTGATTTCCATTCCACCTGGCAGGCGCTGGTCTGGCCACTGGAGGGCAAGCCGGACTTCCGGAGCCAGCGCGGCGGGCTGGAACTGCAAGGCACGCCGGACCACTACGTCGTAACCGCGCACGGGGACGTGCGCTGGCTGGACCGGCTCAGCGGAAGCCTGGAGGTGCGCGCCCGCAGCAGCGACCAGCCCGGTACCTGGCACATCGAGACGGCACGTCTGAGCGGGGGAACCGCGCGCGTGGAGGTCAGCGGGCAGGCCGGCCGGACTACCGCGCTGCAGTGGAAAATCGATGCGCCGCGCCTCGGTGATCTGGCGCCGCTCGCCTCCGGCCGGCTGGTCGGCAGTGGCACGCTGCAGGGAACAACAGCGCACCCGGTACTCACGGCCCGGCTCCGGGGCAACCGGCTCCGGTTTGCCGGGTACCAGGCGGACAGCCTCGAACTGGACGCTGATCTGCGGCAGGCAGCGGAACCGCCCTCGCACCTGCGGCTGCGCGTGCGCTCGGCCCGTGCGGGCGACATCGGCATTCCCCGGCTCGAGCTGACGGGGGCGGGTACCCCGGCACAGCATCATGTGCACCTCGTGGCGGATAGCACGCGGGGTAACGCGGACCTGGAGGTACGGGGCGACTGGGACGGGACGCGCTGGCGCTTCGATCTGCAACGGGCCAGCCTGGGTTACCCCGACCTGGCGCCCTGGCAACTGGTGCAACCCGTAAGCGGGGAACTGACCCGGGATCACCTGCAGCTGCCGCAACACTGCTGGAGTTCGCTGCCGGCGCGACTGTGCCTCGAATTCGCCGGATCGGCCACGGACTACCGTGGTTCCTTCACGCTGACCGAACTGCCCCTGGCGTACGTATCCAGCCTGCTGCCCGCCACGCTGCACGCGCAAGGCGAGGTAAGCGGGCAGGGCCAGGTCAGCGCTGCCACGCACGGGCACGCCACGCTGGACATGCGGCTGGTGACCACACCGGTGCAACTCGGATTCCCGGATGCCTCGAGCACGGAACAACCGCTGTTGCGCTTTGCCTCCGGCCAGGTGGCCGTGCTGCGCAGGGACCGGCGTCTGAGCGCCCAGGTCGACCTGCCGCTGGCTACCGGCACAGGGGGGCTGCACCTGCAGACGGAACTGAATGCCCCGGCCGGCGGGGACTGGCTGCAGGCCGCGCTCAAGGGCGACCTGAAACTGGCCTGGCCGGATATCGCCGTGGCCCGGAACTGGCTGCCGGACGTGGCGGAGCTGCACGGCAGGGTCGACGGAAACGTGCAGCTGACGGGTAGCGTCGCCGCCCCGCGCCTGCTGGGGCGGGTGGAACTGGTCCAGGCCAGCGCCACCCTGACGACGCCGGGAATCACGCTGCAGGATGTCCACCTGGCACTGGACGGCCAGCCGTCCGGTGACGTCCGCATCGAGGCCGGCCTGCGGTCCGGTGACGGCGAGTTGCAGGGACACGGTCTGTACACATCCGCGCAGCGCAAGGCCAGCCTGCAACTGTCCGGCACCGGCTTCCAGGTCATGCACACCCCGGAGGCAAGCATCGTTGCCTCACCCGACCTGCAGGTGGAAGTGACCCCCGAGCTGGCCAGCGTTACCGGGGTGATCCAGGTGCCGCATGCACACCTGCGACCGAGCCGTCCACCGCCGTCCGCGGTCAACGTTTCGCCCGACCAGGTCATCGTGACCGGCGAGGAGAGCGGGCAACCCGCGGCACGCTATCCGCTCACCAGCCGGATCCGTATCGTGCTGGGCAAAGACGTCGATATCGACGGCCTCGGGCTGCGCGGCAAACTGCACGGGGATGTCCGGGTGACCAGCCTGCCCGGACAGCCGGCCACGGCGAGCGGCGAGTTGTCGATCACTGATGGTCACTACCAGGCGTATGGACAGGACCTCTCGATCACCACCGGGCGGCTGCTGTTTGCCGGGGGTGCGGTCACCGCACCGGGTATCGATATCGAAGCGGTGCGCAAACCGGCGGCGGACATCCAGGTCGGCGTGCGCGCGCGCGGCAGCCTGCAGGCGCCGCAGTTCAGCGTATTCTCCACACCCGCGATGCCGCAGTCGGAGCAATTGTCCTGGCTGGTGCTGGGGCGCTCGATGCAGACGGGTACCACGGACAGCGAACGCTCCGCGCTGCAATCCGCCGCCCTGATGATGGGCCTGAACCAGGGTGAGTCCATCGGCAAGGCCCTGGGCAAGGCGCTGGGGCTCGACGAGGTATCGGTCAGCCAGGAGCCGGGCGCGGACGTGACCACGGCGTCGCTGCTGGTCGGCAAGTACCTCACCCCGGAGCTGTTCGTCAGTTACGGGATCGGCCTGTTCGAACCGGTGTCGACCCTGAACCTGCGCTTTGCGCTGTCGAGTCACTGGAAGCTGGAGGGATCGGCCGCGGCAACCGGTTCCTCCGCCGATCTGGTCTACGAGATCCAGCGCCGTTAGCCGGCGGTTGACAAACCCTCAGGCGGCACAAAACGGTGTCAAAACCGGCTCGAAATGCTCATGTACTGACGTGTACACGGTGCTCTCTCGCCGATTCTTGCCTTGTCTGGACTCGCCCGGGTCTGTTTCGATAACCACTAGCCAGTGGCGGCGTGTTTGCGGTGCACCGGTTTCACGCAGCTCAGGTGGCAGGCCCCCACCGCATCCTGCAGCACGTCGATCACCCGGGGGCGCGGAAACGAGACGCGCCAGGCCAGTGCCACGGTACGGCTCGGGACCGGGCTGGCGAAGCGGCGGATTGCCAGCAGGCGCTGTGAATAGCGATCGGCCCCGGCCGCCGTGCAGGGCAGGACGGTGACGCCGAGTCCCGAGACCACCATGTGGCGGATGGTCTCCAGCGAACTTCCCGAGATGCTGCTGGAGAGTCCGCCGTCCAGCCCGGGTTTCGGGATGCAGGCCGGGCAGGCTTCCAGTACCTGGTCGCGGAAACAGTGGCCGGCACCGAGCAGCAGCACGGTTTCGTGCTCCAGGTGCGACGACTTGATGAACTTGCGCTGGGTCAGCGGGTGCGCAGCCGGCAGCAGGACCACGAAAGGTTCCTCGTACAGGGGCAGCGTCAGCAGCCCCTGCCCGCTGAAGGGCAGGGCGAGGATGGCGATGTCCAGGTCACCCTGGCGCAGTTTTTCCGCCAGGACCGCCGTGTAGTTTTCCTCGATGACCAGCGGCATGTCGGGGGCGCGCTTGCGCAGCTGCGGGATGAGGTCCGGAAACAGGTAGGGCCCGATGGTATAGATGGCGCCGAGCCGGATCGGGCCGGCCAGCTGGTTCCTGCCCTGCCGGGCGGCGAGCCTGACACCCTCGGCCGCTTCCAGGGTGCGCTGGGCCTGTGCGATGACCTGTTCGCCGGCCGGTGTCACGGAAATCTCGCCGGCGTGGCGCTCGAACAGCTGTACCCCGAGCTCTTCCTCCAGCTTCTTGATCGCGATACTGAGCGTGGGCTGGCTGACGAAGCAGGCTTTCGCCGCGTGCCCGAAGTGACGTTCGCGTGCCACGGCGACGATGTACCTGAGTTCGGTGAGGGTCATGTTTCCGGCTCCCGCGCAGATAGTCAATGACAATAACGTTATTTATAACAATTAATTGGTTATATGGAAAGCGGGACGCCAGGCTGCGGGTATGGAAGCTGCAACCGGAAAATCAAGCATGCCCGGACGGCACTTGCCGGTGCGTAACGCGGACAGTGTCCGGAACGTGAAACCACGTTTCACCGGCTGGGTCGATGTGCCGCTCACGGAACACGTCCGTGGCCGGATCAGGTGCCGGTAGTAGTCCACGCAGCGCACGGCAACCAGGGCGGCAACGAACGTGCGGTCTGGGCGGGATCGGTCCAGGCTATCGGCGGGATTGTCAATAACAATGCACAGCGGCGGGGGTTATGGTCTACAGTCAGGCAGCGTATCGGGAGGTCCATCCGGCAACTATTCGACCGCTCCCCGCACGGACCGCCGCCAGCTGGCTGCGCGTGCCGGGCAAAGGTTTACCCGGTGCTCCGGGCAGCCGGCGTGTGCACAGGAATCAAACGGCGATCATCCCGACCCGGGGTGATCCATAACAGGGAGGAGCAGGGATATGATACGACCATCTGTCTGGCCACTGCTGCTTGCACTGGGCGGCTGCGTTGCCGCCGTGCAGGCCGCGCCGCTCGGCCTGCCGCCGGTGCCGGTACCGGCCAACAACCCGCAGACCGACGCCAAGATCAAACTTGGCGACAAGCTGTTTCACGACAAACGCCTGAGCGCCGACGGCAAGGTCAGCTGTTCGACCTGCCACGACCAGGCCAAGGGCTTTACCGATCATCGGCGCGTGTCGCAGGGCTTCAACAGCCTGACCGGTACGCGCAACGCGCCGACCGTCATCAACGCGGCCTACATGCAGACCCTGTTCTGGGACGGCCGCGAACCGGACCTGGAGGGACAGTCCAGGCAACCGTTCATCAACCCGGTGGAAGGCGGCCTGGCCAGCCATGACATGCTGGTGGGGATCGTGAAAAAGGATCCGGAATACATCAAGGCGTTCAAGGACGTATTCGGCGTCGACAAGGACGGCATCAGCGTCGATCACATTGCCATGGCGATCGCCAGCTTCGAACGTACCATCGTGGCGGGTGACTCACCGTTCGACCGCTATTTCTATGGCGGTGAGAGCAAGGCGCTGACACCGGCGCAGGTGCGCGGTTTTGCGCTCTACACCGGCAAGGCCCGTTGCGTGTCCTGCCACCGCATCGAGCAGACCCAGGCCCTGTTCACCGACAACCGCTTCCACAACATCGGGATCGGGTTCAAGTCCATCCGGGGCAAGGAAGATGCAACGGCACAAGCCTTCATCCGGGACAAGCACCACGGTGCCAATGTCGATGTCACGGTGCTGACCAGGCCCAACATGTCGGAGCTGGGCCGCTTTGCGGTTACCGAGAACCTGACCCAGGTGGGCGCCTTCAAGACACCGACGCTGCGCAATGTCGCCGTTACCGCGCCCTACATGCATGACGGCAGTCTCAAAACGCTGGATGAGGTCGTCAATTTCTACAATAACGGCGGCCGCGTGAAGGAGACCGATCCGGTGTCGGGTTTCCAGAGCGGCGGTATCCGTCCGCTGCACCTGACCGACCAGGAAAAGCAGGATCTGGTGGCATTCATGCAGGCACTGACCAGCCCGGCCTATGCCGCGCAGGCGCGCAAGTAAGGAGGATACGATGAACAAGATGCTCAACCGACGCGGTTTTCTCAAGCAGGCCGGTGCCGTAATTGCCGCCGGCAGCCTGCCGCTGTCCCTGGTCGAGGTGGCCTTCGGCAAGGACGAGCCGGCCAATTTTACCTTTGCCTACATATCGGACTCCCATATCACGCACATCAAGGGCCGGGAATTTGTGCGCAACTGGGACCGCGGCCTGATCCGCGCGGTGGCGGAAGCCAACCTGCTCGACCCGCGCCCGGATTTCATCTTCTACGGCGGTGATATCGCCCAGCTGGGCAAGCCCGAGGAGCTCGACCACGGGCTGGAGATCCTGGCGGGCCTGCGTGGTGACGTGCACTACGTGATGGGCGAACACGACTACTATCTGGATCTCGGCGAGCACTGGAAGAAACGGCTGGGACCGGATCACTACAGCTTCGACCACAAGGGCGTGCACTTCGTGGTGCTGAACAGCATCCTCACCTACGACGACTGGACCCACAACAAGTGGCCGACGGCCGCCGAGCGCATGCACCAGATGGCGCGCCTGGACAATCCGCAGGGTTCGCCGTTCCTGGTCGGGGATGCCCAGCGCGAGTGGCTGAAGCAGGACCTGGCAAAGGTCGGCAAGGACACCCCGATCGTGGTGTTCTCGCATTCCCCGATCCAGAAGATCCACAAGGGCTGGAACTTCTGGACGGACGACGCCGAGCAGGTGCAGGACCTGCTCAAGCCGTTCGACAAGGTGACCGTGATCTATGGCCACGTGCACCAGATCCAGTACAACCAGATCGGCAACATCAGTTTCCATTCCGCGATGGCGACGGCCTGGCCCTGGCCCTATCCGTCCACCTACCGCCAGGTGGAAACCTATCTGCCGAAACTGACGGTGGAAATGAACCGGGCCAACCCGTTCTTCGAGCGCGATGCGACCGGCTGGCAGTTCATCAACCTGCACACCGGCAACGTCGACATGAACTACCTGCTGCCGGACAACACCAACCGGGTGGTCGCGTTCGATACCACGGCGGGCAGGCCGGTGGATACCCGTTACCAGGCGGTGGCGAACCGGATTCCGCCACAGAATCACTATTGAGCACGGGGAGGCTGCATATGAAACGCATGATCGGATTCGGCCTGGCGTCGCTGGGCTTCGGCCTGGCCCTGTCGTCCACGCCCGCGGTGGCGGACGAGTTCACCGCTGCGGACCTGCAACGCTGGCAGGGCGAATACATGACGGTGGTGGCGAAGGGGGAAAAACTGTTCCATGGCGGACTGGGCAACGAGAACACGGTTTCCTGTGACCAGTGTCATCCCAATGCCGCCAACACGCATCCGGAGACCTATCCCAAGTTCCAGCAGCAGCTGGGCCGGGTGGCGGTGCTGGGCGAGATGATCAACTGGTGCATCATGAACCCGCTGGAGAGCAAGCCGCTGGCACTGGACTCACCGGAGATGGTGGCGCTCCAGGCTTATATCACCCATGAGCGGCGCGGGACCGCGCTGACCCCCGGCAAGCACTAGGCCCGGTGCGCGGCCGGCAACACCCGCAACCTCCGGTTGCGGGTGTTGTTATGGTCCCGCCGGGGCAGTCACGGCGCACCCTGCGCTTTCTGAATACCGCCCGCAGGAGCCTGCCTGCAGGCGAATGATCCACTCCGGAGAATACCCGGTCGCCGCCAGGGCGGCAGCGCCTACGGTCCAGCGGATCGCCGTGCAGGCGTTGTGCTTTTTCCGTGTTCTTGCGTGGATTCCGTGGCCATTATTCCCTGCGGGTGCAGGTGCGTCCTGCGTACCATTTCACTACAATGCCCTGCATCACGGGTGCGCGGAGACCGCATGGACAATGACGGCCTGATCTGTGCCTGGCTGCTGGACGGCCGGGGCGGGGGACGCCAGCTGGACTGGGAAGAACTGGCCACGCTGGTGCCGGCGCACGGCGAGGTGCTGTGGACGCACTTCGACTATTCCAGTCCCCGGGTGCAGAACTGGCTGGTTACGCAGAGCGGCCTGTCGGAAGTGACGGTGGCGGCCCTGATCCAGGCGGAAACCCGCCCGCGTGTGGTGCCGGCCGACGCCGGCCTTATGCTGTTCCTGCGGGCCGTCAACCTGAACCCGGGGGCCGAACCGGATGACATGGTCAGTGCCCGCCTGTGGCTGGGAGAGCAGCGCGTCATTTCCCTGCGCCAGCGCCGGCTGATCTCGGTCGATGACCTGCGGGCCGCCCTGGAGGTCGGCGCGGGGCCGCGCAGCAGCGGCGAGTTCCTGATCATGCTGGTCGACGGCATACTCGAACGGGTCGATCACGTGATCGAGGTGATCGACGAAAACATCGATGCCCTGGAGGTAGCGCAGCCGTCGGCATCGTTCTCCGAACAGCGTGGCCAGCTGGCGGAAATTCGTCGCCAGGCCATTGCCTTGCGACGCTTTCTTGCGCCGCAGCGTGAGGCACTGAACCGGCTGGCGGCTGACACCTCGCCCCTCCTCGGCGAGCAGGAGCGCCTGCGCTTGCGGGAGGAGTATGACCGGCAGATGCGCAGCGTCGAGGACCTGGATGCCGCACGCGAGCGAGCGGCGATCGCCCAGGAATCACTGGCCAGCCAGATGGCGGAACAACTGAACCAGCGCATGTTCCTGCTGTCGATCATCGCGGCGATCTTCCTGCCGCTGTCCTTCCTGACCGGCCTGCTCGGCGTCAACGTCGGCGGCATCCCGGGTGCGAACAACCCGGCCGCCTTCGCCCTGGTGGTGCTGGGGCTGGTGATCATCGGCGCCGCACTCTGGCTGTATTTCCGCAGCCGTGACTGGGTGTAACGGGGACGGGCAGGCCGGACCTGCGGCGGCGGCATTGCGTGAATCGAGGTGAGATGAGATGTCGTTGTTCCCACGGGTAATCCTGCTGATCGCGCTGTTGCCGACCATGCTGCCGGCGGTGCACGCTGCCGAACCGGTTGCCGTGCCGGACTGGGTCCCCAAGGCGCGTACGCAGCTCGCGGAAATCGAACGGCACCTGGGCGAAACCGAGCCGCGGCAACTGGCGCATCGACGCTTTGCCGGCTACAAGGACACTATCCTGTCGCTGCGCAGCAAGGCGCGCGATTGCGTGGCTACGGAGTCGGCGAATGTCGACTCCACCACGACACGGATCACTGCGCTGGGTACGCCGGGCAGCGGGGAAACGGCCGACGTCGCGCACCTGCGCAGCGACCTCGAACGTCAGCTGCAGCGGGCCAGCGGGCGGCGGGCCGAGTGCGAACAGGTGGCCCAGCAGGGGCAGGACCTGTTCAACCAGATCATCGACCTGGAAAAGGCGGCGCTCACCGCAGTACTCTTCACGCGCACCACACCCACCTGGCGGGTCCTCAATGCGGTCATCACGGACCCGGTGGCCTGGTCCCGCCTGGTGACGGGCCTGCTGGCATCCGGCAGCGGCTGGGACCGTCTGGACAACCTGTACCGTGGCTCGACGGTCGCGCTGGTCCTGCTGCTGTTCGGTGCCGGCTGGCTGCTGCGGCGTTTCTGGCAGGCGCGCTCGCTGCAGACAGACCTCGCACGCAGCGTGGTCTCCGCGCTGCCCTGGGCGTTGCCCGCCGCCGGTGCCTTCCTGTGGTTTGCCGTGTTGTTGCCGGAGTGGCCGCCGGTTCTGATTGCCAGCGTGGCGCTGGCCGTGCTGGCCTGGCTGGGGGCCGGTGTCGTCGTGGATGCCCTGCTGGGCGGATGGATCCGCAAGGGCATGAACACCCACGATGCCCGGGTGCTGGGGCGCTGGGTCCGCATCCTGTCGGCGCTGTTCCTGGCCGGCTGGCTGTTGCTGTCGGCCGACGCGGTGATCGGCCTGCCGGATACCCATTACCTGTTCCTGCGCACCGTGATGGTCTGGCTGATGGCGCTGGGCCTGATCTGGTCGGGCATGATCCTGGGGCGCGCACCGGGACTGGCCGGTACCCAGGGCGTGCGCATCCTGAATTTCCTGGCGGTGGTCACGATCGCCATGGCCGAGACACTCGGCTACCGCAACCTGTCGGAATACCTGCTGCTCGGCCTGGCGGGAACCGCCGCGGGCCTGATTGCCTTCAGTGCGGCCAGCCGCATGTTCACCCGTATCTATGACGGCCTGGACGAGGGCAAGCATCGCTGGCAGCGGGGCATGCGCCACTGGCTGGGCCTGCAGCCGGACGAGAAGGTGCCTGGACTGATCTGGGCGCGGCTGGTGACCGGGCTGGTGGTGTGGTCGGGCTGCCTGCTCTGGGTCCTCTGGTCGT
The DNA here is from genome assembly GCA_964443845.1 of uncultured Ectothiorhodospiraceae bacterium. GTDB lineage: Bacteria > Pseudomonadota > Gammaproteobacteria > UBA9214 > UBA9214 > UBA9214. The sequence continues at coordinate 1,434 of CAYUFA010000054.1, read as the reverse complement.
GGGGTCTCTCCGACCAGAGCATGAGCCTGGTGTTCGACAATGTCACCAGTGGTTTCGAGATCGGCTCCCTGCATTTCGCCCCGGCGCAGCTGCTGGGAGCGATCGCCGTGCTGTCCATCGGCATGAGCCTGTCGCGCTGGATCAAGCTCAAGCTGGTGCCGGATCTGGTGCAGCGTACCCGGCTGGACCGGGGCGGGCGCGAGGCCATCATTACCATCAGTGGTTATGCGGGCGTGTCGCTCACCCTGCTGATCGCGCTGGGCGTGGCCGGCATCAGTTACTCCAACCTCGCCCTGATCGCCGGCGCCCTCTCGGTGGGTATCGGCTTTGGCCTGCAGAACGTGGTCAACAACTTCGTGTCGGGCCTGATCCTGCTGTTCGAACGGCCGGTGCGCACCGGCGACTGGGTGGTGGTGGGCGACATCCAGGGGTATGTGCGCAAGATCAGTATCCGCTCGACCCAGATCGAGACCTTCGACCGCGCCGACGTCATCGTGCCCAACTCCGAGCTGATCAGCAACAGGGTGGCGAACCTGATGCTGAACGACCCGTGGGGCAGGATCAAGGTGCCGGTGGGGGTTGCCTACGGTTCGAACGTGCAGCAGGTGATGGAACTCCTGCTGGAGATCGCCAACAACCACCCGCTGGTGCTCAAGAACCAGCCGGGAGTGGGCGCGCCGCTGGTCCTGTTCAGGGAATTCGGTGACAGTGCGCTGCTGTTCGAGTTGCGCTGCTTCATCCGCCAGATCGACCGCAGGCTGTCGACCATCAGCGACATGAACATCGCAATCGACCAGGCCTTCCGCGCGGCCGGCATCTCGATCCCGTTCCCGCAACGGGATGTCTACCTGCGCCGGATGTCCACGCCCCCGCAATGATACCGGCCGGCCCGGTACGGGACCGGGGCGGCCGGCAAGTGGCGGGGCCGGCACCGGGTGCGGTCCCGGGCCGGGTTACTGGTCTGCCGCGTCTCCCAGGTCGGTCAGGAGGATTTCCTGGACCCGGATACTGCCCAGCCTGCGGTCCGCGCGCTGGCTGCGGTTGAAGGCCACGATGCAGCCCCTGTTGTCGACCAGCGGAAACCGGACAGGTTTGCCGAACTGGCGGCGGTCCGTGGTTCTGCGTTGTTTTCTGGTCATGCGTGTTGCCTGTTGTTGGCCCATGGCTGCAGATTGCCCGGAAGTGTGGCTTGTTCTTGTTAGGGTTGCCACGGTTCTCAGGATAGGGCCCGGCCAATGGCCGGGCTATTGTCCGCTGGTACATCCGGTACCAAGGTACAGGGTCCGGGCATGGCCTGCCGGGCCGGTTATAAAAATCGTGGCGACACCCTATAATGGGGCCGCGTTTATGGTGGCTTGTACCGGTCCCCTCGCGACGACAAGCTGTGAACCCCGTCAGGCCCGGAAGGGAGCAGCGGCAGCAGTGGACTCGGGC
>CAYUFA010000053.1:0-18717 GCA_964443845.1 uncultured Ectothiorhodospiraceae bacterium | reverse complement strand
TCCTGCTTCTGCTGCTTTTCCTGCTTCTGCTGCTGGCCGGAGTCCTGCTTGGAATCCTGCTTCTGCTGCTTTTCCTGTTTCTGCTGCTTTTCCTGTTCCTGGTGGAACTGTTCCAGTTCCTGCTTGGCCAGCGCCAGGTTGTGCAGGATATCCTCGTCCCTGGGTCGCAGGGACAGCGCATCCTCGTAGGCACTCACGGCGCCCTCGTAGTCGCTGCGCTTGAAGCGGCTGTTACCCAGGTTATACAGGGCATCTGCCTTGACGTCCGCGCGTTGCACCTGCTCGAAGGCGTCGCCGGCCTCGCGGTAGTGTCCGGCGCGGTAGAGTGCCACGCCACGCCGGTAGTCGTCGCTGAATTCCTGCGCGGCTGCGTTGTAATCACCCTGCCGGTATTTCTGTTCGGCATCCTGTTCCGTATTCCGGAACCAGGCGGCCTGTACCGCCGTCAGCGCGGTCAGCAGGCCGGTCAGCAGGAGGAGTTGTTGGCGGGCGGATCTGCGGTTCATGACCAGCGTGCCTTGTAGACCGGCAGGGCGCGGCGGAACAGCGGCAGCAACAGCAGCAGTGCCAGGCCGGCCAGCCAGTAGAAGTGTTCATTCCACACCCGGGTGCGTTCCTCGAGCTTGCTGCCCGGTCGCGAGTGGGCCTTCACCGCGGCCAGGATGCGGTCCGTGTCCTGCTGCCGGTAGTTCGCCAGCTGATAGATGCCGTCACCGGCGGCGGCCAGCGACTTCAGCAACGGCTCGTTGAGTTTCGAGATTACCGGCCGGCCGTTGCGGTCGGTGATCCACTTTCCGTCCGGTGCCGGTACGGTACCCCCCTGTGGCGTGCCGATGCCGAGCACGTGCACGTGGATACCGTGCGCGGCGAAAGCCTGCATGCGTTGTTCCAGTCCGGGCTCTGCAAAGTCACCGTCGCTGATGAGCAGCAGGGAATTCACGTTGTCCTTCGGCTGGCCTGCAAACAGCTCGTTGGCCCGGTCGAGGGCATAGGACAGGCGGCTGCCGGGCAGTTGCACCAGGCTGGTGTCCAGCGATGGCAGCACGTGACGGATGCTGTTCATGTCCTCGGTCACCGGCGCGACCACCTGGGCAACCGAGGCATAACCGATGACGCCGATGCGGATGCCGTGGCTGCGGTCGAGCAGATCGGTGAGTTCCTGCTGTGCACGCGCCAGGCGCGAGGGCTTGACGTCGGTCACATCCATGGAGCGCGACAGGTCGAACAGCACGACCAGATTGGTGCCGGGACGGAACAACTGGACGTCGGTGAAGTCCCAGCGTGGACCTGCCATGGCCAGCACCAGTAGTAGCCAGACCAGGCTCCAGTGGGCAAAACGCCGCCATTGCGTGACCTGCGACAGGCCGCTGCGTCCCAGCAGGTGTGGCATCAGGTGTGAATCGGCGTATTTCAGGAGGCGCTCGTTGTGGCGATTCATGCGCCCGGTGTACAGCAGCCAGGCGGCGACCGGGACGCAGGCCAGCAGTGCCCACAGCCACGCCGGCTCGCTGAAGTGAAAGGCCAGGGTCTGCTCAGGCACGGGACCGTCCTGCGAGCCAGGCGCGCGGTATGCCGTTGGGGAACAGGCCGATCAGCAGCAGCATCAGCAGCGCCACGCCGAGCGGCCAGCGGTACAGCGGTTGCGGGATGAGCACGGTGCGTGACTCGGCCTGGGTTTTCTCCAGCGCATCGATCTGCTGATAGATCTGTTCCAGCGCACGGGTATCGGTGGCCCGGAAATAGGCGCCACCGGTTGTTTTCGCGACCTGGCGCAGCAGGTCTTCGTCGATTTCCATCTTTTCGTGCCGGAGCTGGCCGTTTTCGACGATCGGCACCAGGCCCTTGCTGCCGACGCCGATGGTGTAGATCCGGATGCCTTCCCGGGCGGCCAGTTGCGCGGCCAGGTCCGGTGGCAGGCTGCCCTGGGTGTTCTCGCCGTCGGTGACCAGGATCAGCACCCGCGAGCCCTCGGGGCGTTCACGCAGTTTTTTCACCGCCAGCCCGATGGCATCGCCGATGGCGGTACCGTCGCCGGCCATACGCGCCACCACACTGTCCAGCAGGTTGTGCAGGGTCTGCAGGTCCTGCGTCAGCGGGGAGAGCACGAAGGCCTGACTGCCGAACACGATGATGCCGATGCGGTCTCCGGTACGCGCCTTGACGAAACGTTCCAGCACGCCCTTGATGACGGCCATGCGCGTGACCTGGCGATTGTCGATGGTGAAGTCCAGGGCTTCCATCGAGCGCGAGGTATCGACGGCCAGCATCAGGTCGTGGCCCTCGGTGCGGATCTCGGTGTACGGGTTGAGCCATTGCGGTTGCATGATGGCCAGCACCAGCGCGATCCAGGCCAGCGCCAGTACCAGGAGCTGCACGCTGCTGCCGGCGTGGGTCAGGTGGCGCGACTTGATGAACGTCGAGGCCAGCCGGCCCAGCGCCGGATGCAGCAGGGTGGAGTTGTCCGTATGGGTATAGGCATCGGTGGCCCCGTGCGGACGCGGCCAGAAGCGCCACACCAGCAGGGGTAAAGGTATCAGCACGGCTGCCCAGGGCCAGAGGAAATGCACCATCACTGCGCCCCTCGTAGCCGGACCCGCAGGGTGCGCAGCAGGCGTCCCGACTTGCGGTCCGCCGGGATCACCGCGTCGACCCAGCGCCGCGCGGCCGCCACCAGACGCGCGACCTCCTTGCGCTCCACCGGCCACGCCGGTGGCATGTAGGGGGCCTGCACCAGCAGTCTGCCGCGTGCGGTCCAGCGGAAACCGGTGCTGTCGTTCTGCTCCAGCCAGGTCAGCCAGCGCTCCCCGGACAGCCCGGCCACCTGCTGCCGGCCACCGCGCGCCAGGGCAACCCGGCGCAGCAGGATGGAGAGGCGTCCGGCCACTTCACGCGGTTCCTGCTTGCGCAGGGCCTGGTGCAGGACCCGCAGCTGGCGGCGTGCGTCATTGCGCCAGCCCGGCATGAGGCCGCTGTAGCGCAGCCAGTAGCGGATGGCGAAGACCAGCACGACCAGCCCCGCAACCCCGAGTACGACCCACCAGCCGGGGGCCGGCGGCCACCACGGGATGGCGTCGAGGTCGTGGATGTCGTGCAGGATGCCGGTGCCGGTTTCCATGTTTGCTAGCGCCGCCTGGCGTAGTGGCGCAGCCCGTTGACCAGGGTGCGGTGAATGTCGTCGGTGGTGCTGACCGGGATCAGGCCGATTCCCAGCCGCCAGGCGAGTTCCTGCAGTTCCGTGCGCCGCTGGTCCCAGTCGGCGCGAAAGGCGGCGCGCCCGATCTCGTTGTCGGTGTCCACTTCCAGCAGCTCGCCGGCGGCGTTGCAAAAGATCACCGGGCCCATGGCCGGCAGTTCCCGGTCGGCAGGGTCATCGATCGGCAGCAATACCACGTCGTGACGCTGCTTCAGGTTGCCCAGGATGCGTTCGAGGCCGGTGGTTACCTGGTTGAGCGGGGCGATGACGAAGATCAGCGAACCGGTGGCGGCACCGCTCTCCAGATGCTGCAGGGCGGCCATCAGCTGCGACTCGTCCGTGTTGCCGCGCTCGATGGGGTCGGTCAGTGCGCGCAGCAACTGCCAGAGTCCGCGCCGGCCCGGCGTGGCACGGTAGTAGCGCAGGTCGGTGGCCGGGTTACCGAACAGCACCCCGCCGACCCGGTCGTGCTGCTTGCTGGCGGCCCAGCCGATCAGCGCGGCAACCCGCGCTGCCTGGATGGATTTGAAGGTGCCGCGGGTGCCGAAACTCATGTGCGGCCCCGTGTCAACGCACAGCAGAACACTGCGCTGGCGTTCCTCGCGGAATACCTTCAGGTGCGGTTTGTTGGTGCGTGCCGTGACCAGCCAGTCCATGTTGCGGATGTCGTCACCGGCGCGGTATTCGCGTACCTCCTCGAAGTCGAGGCCGGTCCCGCGAAATACCGAGGCATACAGGCCGGTGAAGGTGGAATTGACGAGATGATGGGCCGCCACGCCCAGCGTGCGTGCCTGGTGGCGCAATTCCAGCAGGTCATCCAGTTGCGGGTGCAGGCTCATGATGCGGCGGGGATGGCCGTCAACACCGGACGGCAACGGGACAGCAGACGGAATATCACGGTATTGCAACCACCTCCAGCAGCCGCTTCACGAAGTGCTCGCTGGTAATGCCTTCGGCCTCGGCCTCGAAGGTCAGCAGGACGCGGTGGCGCAGTACGTCCGGTGCCACTGCCTGGATGTGCTGGGGTGCGACGAAGTCATCGCCGTCCAGCCAGGCACGCGCGCGCGCGCAGCGTGCCAGGGCAATGGTGGCGCGTGGGGAGGCACCGAAACGGCACCAGCGCCGCAGACTTTCGTCGTAGGCCTCGGGGTGCCGGCTGGCCTGTACGAGGTCGACGATGTAGTCGTTCAGCCGGGGATCGAGATACAGCCGCGCCACGTCCTCGCGCACCTTGAACAGCTCGGTCTGGCTGAGCCGCATAGCGGGAGCGCCCGGTGCGGAAAGTTGCTGCTCGCCATCGAGTTTCAGGATGGCGAGTTCCTCCTCGCGATTCGGGTAATCGACCCACACGTGCATCAGGAAGCGGTCCAGCTGTGCCTCCGGGAGGTTGTAGGTACCTTCCTGCTCGATCGGGTTCTGCGTGGCCAGCACCATGAACAGTTCCGGTAGCTGGTAGGTCTTCATGCCTACCGTGACCTGGTACTCCCCCATGGCCTCGAGCAGGGCCGATTGCACCTTGGCCGGCGCGCGGTTGACCTCGTCGGCCAGCAGGATGTTGTGGAACAGCGGGCCGGCACGGAACACGAACTCGCCCTGTTCATGCCGGTAGATATCGGTGCCGATGAGATCGGAAGGCAGCAGGTCGGGCGTGAACTGGATGCGGTGATAATCCCCCTCAATGGCTTCGGCCAGCGCCTTGACGGCCGTGGTCTTGGCCAGGCCGGGCATGCCCTCCACCAGCAGGTGGCCTGCGCTCACCAGGCAGATCAGCATACTGTCGACCAGGTCGAGTTGCCCGATGACCCGGGAGGCGATGTGACGGCGGACACAATCCAGTGCCGTGGGATCCATACGGCGATGTGTGCGGGGGTTGCCGGATACTAACAAGTTACACGCTCCTCGATCTCTCGGAATTCACTGCTACCCGCAGCTGGGAAGGCCGGGCATCATCCACGTTGTATGCAGTGGACCCGGCGCATGGCGCACGGGTCATGGTGGTGACAGCTTCAGCCAGTATATTCACAACCTGTACTCTATCCCATACGCGGGTACGGGATTTCGGATCAGGTATTTGCCCCATAGTGACTGATAGTTTGTCCCATAGTGACAGAAAGTTTGCCCTTTTCCTACTCTTCCGGTATTGACCTGAGTCAATCCATGGTACCGGGAGGTCTTGACCCGGTACCCTGCCGGCCGCCTCGTTTCACCCTCCCGGATCTCCGCTGGGGGAAAGCGGACCGACTGTCCCTGCTACCCCCGGCAGCGCCGGCCATGACGTGTTCCCCCCGTTTGGGTAACATGCTCTGGGCGGACGGAGGCAGGCAAACATGCTGAACGAAGCGCTGGACTGGGATCTGGCCAGAACCGGTTACGAACGGTCCGGGTTCGCCAGGATCGAGAATATCCTGCAACCCGACTATGCAAACACGGTCGGCAATGCGCTGATTCACAGGACGGACTGGGAGCTGTGCTATCTGTCCGCGCACGGCCCGGTATCCATCTCGTCGCAGGAACTCGCCTCCTGTTCACCGCAGAAGGTGGCCGAGATGAACCGTGAAATCCTTGCCAAGGCTGCCGGTGGCTTTGCCTATTTCTATTTCCGGCGCGCCCTGGAGGGAATTCCCTGTGACGAACTGCGTGAATTCTTTGACTACGTTCGCGGGGAAAATTTCCTGGGGTTCATCAAGTACGTCACCGGGAATCTGGGTATTGTTACCGCGACCGGCCAGGCCACCTGCTACCGGCCATCCTGTTTTCTGCGGCGACACACCGACAGTACTGACGTGGAAAACCGTGCGGCTGCCTATGTCTTCGGATTTACCCCGGTCTGGCAGGCGGACTGGGGCGGGATGTTGCACATCCAGGACAGTACCAATGCCATCGTTGCCACCCACAAGCCTGCCTTCAATACCCTGACGCTGTTCCGTGTGCCGACCGCGCACTTTGTTTCCCAGGTGGCGAACTATGCGCAGGGAGCCCGGTACACCACCACGGGATGGTTTCTCACCCCCTGACCCCCCGGCCGGTCTGTGCCGGCGTGGCCCGCGGCGGCAGTGTCTAGAGCCGCTCCTCCAGACAGGCCCGGATCTCGGCGTCGGTCAGCACTACCGGGTTGGTACGCATGCTGCTGCCGCGCGCGTGCGCGACCACGTGGTCGAGGTCGCCCGCCGTCAGTCCGTAGTCACCCAGCCGTGGCAGCTGCAGGCGTTCGGTCCAGCCCGCCAGTAGCTGCACCAGCGCTTCCCCGGCCTCGGCGCGGCTGCTGAAGCTGCGCTGGCAGAGGATGCTCGCGGCCTGCGCGTACTTGTCCAGCGCCACGCTCTCCGCTGCGCGTGCGCGCAGCGCATCGAGGTTGACGGCGGTACAGGTCCCCACCAGCGTGCCACACACCACGCCGTGCGGGATCGGGAAGAACGCGCCCAGCGGCGAGGCCAGGCCGTGTACGGAGCCCAGGCCGCACTGCGCGAGCGTGATGCCGGAGAGCAGCGCCGCGTAGGCCATGCGCGCGCGTGCCGCCGCCGGGTCAGTCGCACGGTGTTCGAACCAGGGCAGCAGCCCGTCACGCACGGCATGCAGGCCGCTGACGGCGAGCGCGTCGGTGAAGGCGCTGGCGCGCAGCGACACGTAGGATTCCAGCAACTGGGTGAGCGCATCCATTCCGTTGGCCGCGACGACGCGTGGCGGGCAGGTGGTCAGCAGGTCGGGGTCGACCACCGCATACGCCGCCACCAGCTGCTCGTCACGAAAGGATTTCTTGAAGCCGCTACGGCCGGGGACGCTCAGCACGGCATTCTTCGTGGCCTCGCTGCCGGTGCCGGCCGTGGTCGGCACGGCGATCAGCGGCACGGCCGGTCCCGGGTAGGGCCGTTCCGGTCCTGCGCCTTCGAGGTAGTCCATGACGCTGCCGCGGATGCGCAGCAGTCCGGCGATCGCCTTGGCGGCATCGAGCGCGCTGCCACCACCGATGCCAAGCACCACGTCGATGCTGCTGTCCGCATGCTCTGCAACCAGCTGGTCGACGCGGTGCGGGGAGGGCTCGCCATCGATGGTGGCGTGGTACCAGGTGATGTCGCGCTGCTCCAGTGCGCTGATCAGCCCGGCCCATTGCGGCGTCGAAGGAAACGAGTGCGATCCGGTCACCAACAGGGCCTGCCGGCCATGGCGGGCCACCAGTTCCGGCAGTTTCGCGCAGGTGCCGGGTCCGAACTCGATACGCGGCAGGCGCGCGATGGAGAAGGTGCCCGGTTGCATGTCAGCCATGCGGGTACAGCCCGTGATAGGCCACCCCGCGGCGCGGTTCCGCCATCCAGCCGGCCACGGCGTCGCGCCAGGCCAGATAATGTTCCGTCTGCTTGTGCGCCGCCGCGTCGTCCGCGCTGGCGTAGGCCTCGTACAGCACGAACTGCGCCGGCTCGTCGGCGGACTGCAGCACGTCGAAGCGGCGGTTGCCGGATTCCTGTATCGAGGCGGCGTGGTTACGGGCGGTGGCCGCGATGAAATCGTCGATATATGCGGGCTTGACGCTGATATACACAAGGGTGACATGCATGGCGTGGGTCCTCCGGGTCAGGGTGGCGTGCCGGTGGCGGGTCCTCCGCCTTCCAGCGGCTAATGGTAGTCGCCCGGCACGATCCGGGGAACCGTCAGGGTGCGTATCGATGCGGGCCCGGCAAAGAGCGTGTGCCTGGCGGAGCCGGCCGGCATTTCTTCGGGGTGTTTGATAACGGTCAACAGGCTTCTGTACCTGCAGCGGTACGTTTTCTTCTGGTAATTGCCGTCAAATCTGCACGGGAGCAGAGTCATGTCGAAACGCTGGGTGGTTGTCGCAGACAACGAAAAGACACGGATCTACAGTGTGGAACGGGAAGACGGGATGCTCCACCCCGTCGTCATGCTGGCGCATCCCGAAGGGCACGCAAGAAGTCAGGACATCCAGGCGGACCGGCCGGGGCGGGCGTTCGATAACATCGGTCATGGCCGCCATGGCGTGGGTAGCGCGGTGGACCCGGTGGAACAGGCGCGGATTCGTTATGTCAGCCGTATCGCCGAATACCTGCGCGCCGCCTGCCAGGCGGAGCGCTGCAACCGCCTGCTGGTGGTCGCCGGTCCGCACCTCCTCGGCCTGATCCGCAAGCACCTGGACCTGCCGCCGGGGGTGTCGGTGACGGAACTGGAAAAGAACCTCGGGCCGCTGGATGACCACGAGGTGCTGGCGCACCTGCGCGGACAGATCTGAGCGGCGCAGAAAACAAACCCCGGCAGGGCCGGGGTAAATGACTGCACGTGCCGATTTGTTGTCTGGTGTGTCAGCTACTTCAGCACCACCGGCCGGAACGAGAATACGTTGTCGCTGGCGGGGTCCACGGTCATCTCCACCCAGCTGTTGTCCGCGCTGCCGAATACCTCGATGCGGGTGAAGTTGGGCGTAATGCGTCCGTCCGCGTCGACCATGGCCTTGTCCATCCTGAAGTAGTGCGAGTCGCCGTGTACCAGCACGACCTGGCCGTTAAAGTTGTGGGTCTCTCCCGCCAGGGCGTTGAAGAAATCCGTGTAGCCGTTGTCCGCATCCAGCGTCGGCAGGAAGTTGTCCGTGTAGCCGCCATCGCTCAGCTCGACCGGGAAGTACATATCGGCCTGGATGTCGATCAGGATGCCGGCGTAGTGACCGGTGCGGGCCTTTGCGAACGAATCCCTCAGCCAGGCTACGTTCTGTACGTTACGGGCCTGGTACTCGGCGGTCGCCGCGGCGCAGTCCGCCCGGGTGCGGCTGGACTTCTTGAAACACTGGCGGTCGGTTGCCACCAGGTTGTTGTTGCTGCCCGGCACGTTCACGGCCACGAACTCGACGTGGTTGCGCACGAAGCGGCTGTTCTCGCTGTAGGCCTCGCCCGGTGCGCCCTGGCGTTCCACCCGGAGCGGGTGCCGGCCCTGGGTCGTGTCCTGGTTGTAGAAAAACATGCGCAGGTAGGACAGGCGTTCAAGCGGATCATAGCTGCCGTTGCTGGTGCGATGGCAGTCCGTCCACTCGTTGTCTCCCGGCGTATACAGGGTCGGTGCCCTGAGACTGTTGAAGATGTCCGCCACGTCCTGCCCGATGGCCTGGTCCGTGCACAGCGTGCTGCCGTTCTTGGTGTCGCCGGCGAAGATGGTGAAGTCCAGGTCGTGCGCGTTCATGGAGGCGATGGTCTGCTCGATCATGCTGCTCTTCGAGGCCGGGTCGTCACTGTAGAATTCGTCGCCCCACAGGGCCACCTTCAGTACGTTGTGCCTGCCGTGACCGTCGTCGCCGTGGCCGGCCAGTGCTGCGTACGGGATGGCCAGGGAGGCCAGGGCTGTCAGTATCGCTATCCGGGTACGTTTGTGCATGGAGGGTTCCCCCTGCATCCTGCTGGTGTGTGAACCGCGGCCGGTGACTGCATCGCGCCGGGATGTGGGGGAAATCTAGCCGCACGATGTGACACCACCGTGACAGTACGGTTACGGTTTTATGTGTGTGCAGCGAGCACGTGCGATCGATCAGTGCAACGGCACAGGAACGCGCGCACAGGAAAAGGGCACTGACCCCTTTATCACTGGTTGCCGGTGCCGTGTGCCTTGCCGTTGATGAAGTAGGTCTGGCTGACCCGTTTGTGCAGCCCGATCAGGTCGCGTTGCAGGTCGTCGAGGAAGGTGTGCAGGGCCTTCTGGCGGAGTTCCTGGATCTGCGGGTTGCGCAGCGCGCTATCCAGTACCCGGACCTGTTCCAGCGCGTGCCGGTGGTTCGGCAGCTGGCCAAGACAGGTGCGGATGGCGCGGATGCTGTACAGCACCGAGCGCGGGAAGCGCGGGTCCTGCACCAGGAAGCGCAGGACGGGACGCCGCCGTACCTGGGTCTGCTGGCGCCGGCGGTATACCAGGTAGGCATCCAGCGAGTTGAGTACGCTCATCCACTGCAGCGATTCGAACGGTGCCAGTTCCGGTGCCTGCGCCGGCAACAGGCTGACGGTGCGGGCGTCGATGATGCGCGTGGTCATGTCCGCACGTTCCAGATGCTGGCCCAGGCGCAGGAACGAAAAGGCCTCGTCGCGCGGCATGGTCGAGTTGAGCGCACCGGACAGCAACTGGCAGCCGTGGATGATCTGGTTGAGCCAGGCGTGGCGGTGCCGCCGGGTCAGGCCGCTCTGCAGGTTCTCGCGCGCCTCGCTGTAAAGGGCGGACAGTTCCTCCCAGGCCGGCCGCGGCAGGACATCGCGCACGCTGCGGCAGTTCTCGCGCGCGCTGTGCAGGCAGGCGACGATGGAACCGGCATGGTTACTGTCGCCGATCAGGAAGCGGACCACCGAGCGTTCGCTGTAATCGTGGTAGCGTGCCTCGAATTCACGCCCGGAGCCGGTGATGTAGATCAGCGGTTCCCAGCCCGGCAGCAGGCCCTTCGGCAGATCCATCATCATGAACGAGTTGAGCGTGATCAGGCGTGCAGTGCTCTCGGCGCGCTCGATGTAGCGCGCCATCCAGTAGACCTGTTCAGCGACCCGGGACAGCATGTCGTTTCCTCCTGCAGTTGCGGACTGCGTGTCGGGTGATCGCCTTGCCGTGTTGTGTCACGCCGCTTACCCCCGGTCGTCGATGATCCAGGTGTCCTTGCTGCCGCCACCCTGCGAGGAATTGACCACCAGCGAACCCTTGACCAGCGCAACCCGGGTCAGTCCGCCCTTGGTCACACGCGTGGTCTTGCCGCTCAGGATGAACGGTCGCAGGTCGACGTGGCGCGGTTGCAGTGCACTGCCGACCACCGTGGGCACCGTGGAAATCTCCAGCGTCGGCTGGGCGATGTAGTTGCGCGGGTTGTTGCGGATCAGGCGGGCGAACTGCTGGCGTTCGTCGGGCGATGCGCTGCGTCCCATCAGCATGCCGTAGCCCCCGGATTCGTTGGCGGGTTTGACCACCAGTGAGTCGAGGTTGGCAAGCACATGGTCACGCTCCTGCTTGAACATGCAGCGGTACGTTGGCACGTTGGGAATGACCGGGTCCTGGTCGAGGTAGTAGCGGATAATCTCCGGCACGAAGGAATACACGACCTTGTCGTCGGCAACCCCGGCACCGGGGGCATTGGCCAGTGCCACGTTGCCCGCCTTCCAGGCGCGCATCAGGCCCGGTACGCCGAGGGTGGAGTCCTTGCGGAACACTTCCGGGTCGATGAAATCATCGTCGATGCGCCGATAGATCACGTCGACGCGCCGTGGTCCGGCGATGGTGTGCATGTACACGCAGTTGTCGCGCTCGACGAACAGGTCGCGGCCCTCGACCAGTTCGCAGCCCATTTCCTGCGCGAGGTAGGCGTGCTCGTAGTAGGCGGAGTTGTAGATGCCCGGTGTGAGTACCACGATTTCGGGCCGCGCACGGCGCCGCGGTGACAGCGCGGCCAGTGTATCGAACAGGCGTTCCGGGTAATCGTCCACCGGCAGCGGTGCGTGGTCCTCGAACAGCTCCGGGAAAACCCGCTTGGTGACCTGGCGGTTCTGCAGCATGTACGACACGCCGGACGGCACGCGCAGGTTGTCTTCCAGGACGTACATGACCCCGTCCGCGCCGCGCACCAGGTCGCTCCCGCAGATGTGCGCCCAGATGCCACGCGGCGGGTTGACGTTGACGCACTGCGGCCGGAAGTTTTTCGATTCCCGGATGATCTCGGCGGGGAACACCTTGTCGCGGATGATCTGCTGTTTGTGGTAGAGGTCGTCGATGAACAGGTTGAGCGCCTTGACGCGCTGGATCAGGCCGCGCTCCACCGTCTGCCATTCACGCAGCGGGATGATGCGCGGCACGATGTCGAAGGGCCAGTTGCGGTCGATCGAACCGTTCTGTTGGGAATACACCGTGAAGGTGATGCCCATCTGCTTGATGGCCAGTTCGGCTGCCGCCTGGCGCTCCTGGATGTCGTTGCCCTTCATCCTGCGCAGCAGCGCAACCAGGTACTGGGCGTGCGGACGCGAGCGGTTGGGCCGGCTGAAGGTTTCGTCGTAGCAGTCCGGGATGGCGTACTGGCTCAGGTCAAACGGCATGGCGGTCTCCCGGAGCGTGGCAGGGGATCCGGTTCATGGTGCGCGGTACCTCAGGTCCGTGGTGTACGGGTGATCGGGGTGTGGCGTGACCGGTTCGACGCTTACCGGGCCGGGGGTATGCCCGGTGTTCCAGAAGCGCGCCATGCGCCGTGCTTCGGCGGCACTGGCATTGATCGGGAAGGTTTCCATGTTGCGCCCGCCCGGGTGCGCGACGTGATAGGTACAGCCGCCCATCGAGCGCCCGGACCAGCTGTCGATGATGTCGAACACCAGCGGTGCATGGATCGGGATGGTGGGGTGCAGGCCGGACTCCGGTTGCCAGGCCTTGTAACGCACACCGGCGACGAATTCGCCGCGGGTCCCGGTATTGCGCAGCGGCACGTGCTGCCCGTTGCAGGTCAGCAGGTGACGCGGGTCGGTCATGCCGCTGACGCGCACCTGCAGGCGTTCCACCGAGGAATCGACGAAGCGTGCCGTCCCCTGCGCGGTGACTTCCTCGCCCAGCACGTGCCAGGGCTCGATGGCGAAGCGCAGCTCCAGTTCGATGTCACCGATCTGCGTGGTGCCGTAGCGCGGGAAGCGGAACTCGAAGAACGGGTCGAGCCAGGTGCGCTCGAACGCGTAACCCCAGCGGTTCAGGTCATCCACCACGTCGTCCAGATCACGCCGCACGTAATGCGGCAGCATGAAGCGGTCGTGCAGCTCCGTGCCCCAGTGGACCGGCGGACGTTCGTAGGGATGCTGCCAGAAGCGGGTGGCGAGGATGCGCAGCAGCAGCACCTGTACCAGGCTCATGCGTGCGTGCGGCGGCATCTCGAAGGCGCGGAACTCGACCAGGCCCAGCCGGCCGCGTACCGAGTCCGGTGAGTACAGCTTGTCGATGCAGAATTCCGCGCGGTGTGTGTTGCCGGTCATGTCGACCAGCAGGTTGCGCAGGATGCGGTCGGCCAGCCACGGCGACGGATTGTCGCCGTGCGGCAACTGCAACAACGCAATCTCCAGCTCGTACAGGCTTTCGTCGCGCGCCTCGTCAACCCGGGGCGCCTGTGAGGTCGGGCCGATGAACAGTCCGGAAAACAGGTAGGAAAGGCCCGGGTGATTCTGCCAGTACAGCAGCAGGCTGGACAGCAGGTGTGGCCGGCGCAACACCGGGCTGTCGGCCGGCGTGTGACCCCCCAGTGTGACGTGGTTGCCGCCGCCGGTGCCGGTGTGACGGCCGTCGAGCATGAATTTTTCCGTGCCCAGCCTGGACAGCCGGGCCTCTTCGTACAGGACTTCCGTGTTGCGCACCAGCTCGCGCCAGTCGCCGGCCGGCTGGATATTCACTTCGAGGACACCGGGATCGGGCGTGATCGACAGCGCCAGCAGGCGCTCGTCGACCGGTGGCGCGTAGCCTTCCAGCACCAGCGGCTGGCGCAGTTCGCGGGCGCTTTCCTCCACCGCGTTGACCAGGTCGAGCCAGTGTTCCAGTTCCAGCAATGGCGGCAGGAATATGTACAGCACGCCGTTGCGGATTTCCACGCACAGCGCACTGCGCACCGGCAGGGCGGGCGCCGTGTCCGGCACATCGGCGGGTCCCTGCTCGTGGGTGTCGGCTTGCGGCGGGGGCGGTTGCAGCGGCTGACGGTAGCGCCGGCGCAGCTCGTCGAATTGCTCGACCAGCGGTGCCCTGGGTGCGAACGGGTCGGCCGGGGCGTGGATTTCCCGCTCCGCGTCCGGGTCGTAGAGCAGGGCGTCCAGCGGCAGGCGCAGGCCCATCGGCGAGTCGCCCGGCAACAGGAACAGGTGGCCGCGGCGGAACTTCCAGTGACTGCTGATCCAGCGCTGCGTGGCGTGGTCCCAGGACAGCGGCAGGGCGTAGCCGACGACGTGGTCGAGACCCTGTTCGTAGATGCGCCGCAGGCGTGCCCGTTCGAGGGGATCCTTCAGCTTGTTGTCGAGTACGTCGACGTTGGCCGGCAGGGTGCCTTCCTTCCACAGGTAATACCAGCCGTCCTCGTAGCCGGCCTGGGCATGGCCCGGGTGGACCCCGAGATGCCGGGCCAGCGCCTGTGCCAGTGCCAGTGCCTGCGGGGCGCCGGCCGTCCCCGGCTGCAGTGGATCGGCCAGCAGTCCCCCGTCGTTCCACACCGGCACGCCATCGCGGCGCCAGTACACCGAGAGCGCCCAGCGCGGCAGCGGCTCGCCGGGGTACCACTTGCCCTGGCCGTGATGCAGCACGCCGCGCGGGGCGAAATGCCGCCAGAGCCGGCGCAGCAGTGCCTCGGCGCGGTCGCGTTTGTGTGCGCCGAGCGCCTGGGTGTTCCATTCCGGACTGTCCATGTTCTCGATCGCCACGAACGTCGGTTCTCCACCCATGGTGAGGCGCATGTCATGGGCGTGAATCTCGGCGTCGACCCGCTCGCCCAGCGCAAGTACCGCTTCCCACTGGGTGTCGCTGTACGGGAGGGTGACACGCGGGTCCTCGTGAATGCGGGTGACGCGGTTGTCGAAGCGGAATTCCAGCTTGCAACGGTCGGTGCGGCCCGTGACCGGCGCTGCACTTACCGGGTCGGGGGTGCAGGCCAGCGGAATGTGCCCCTCGGCGGCAAACAGGCCCGAGGTCGGGTCGAGTCCGATCCAGCCGGCGCCCGGCACGTAGACTTCCGCCCAGGCATGCAGGTCGGTGAAATCGGCCTCCGGTCCGGAGGGTCCGTCCAGCGACTTGACGTCGGCCGCCAGCTGCACCAGGTAGCCGGATACGAAACGCGCAGCCAGCCCGAGATGGCGGGCAAGCTGCACCAGCAGCCAGGCCGAGTCGCGGCACGACCCGCTGCCCAGGCGCAAGGTCTCCTCGCAGCTCTGGATACCGGGCTCCATGCGCACCAGGTAACGGATTTCGTGGTTCAGCTGCCGGTTCAGCGCCACCAGGAACTCGACCACCGGCTGGCTGGTCCTGTCCACCGCGGCCACCCGTTCGAGCAGCTGCTGGCCGCGTTCCCGGATCTCGAAATAGGGCACCATTTCCTGCCGCAACTGGTTCTCGTAGACAAACGGGAACTTCTGGGCGTAGTCCTCGAGGAAAAAATCGAACGGGTTGATGGTGACCAGTTCCGCCACCAGGTCGACGTCGATGGCAAGCCGGTTCGTACGTTCCGGAAAGGCGACCCGCGCGAGGTAGTTGCCGAACGGATCCTGCTGCCAGTTGAGGAAATGTTCGGTGGGTTCGATGTGCAGCGAGTACTGGTGCAGCGGCGTGCGCACGTGCGGCGCCGGCCGCAGGCGAATCACATGCGGAGACAGGTTGACCGGACGGTCGAACAGGTATTCGGTCCGGTGGTGAAGGGCAACACGTATCGACATCGGGCGCTCGGGAAACCGCTGTTGCCGGAAGTCATGCAACAATCAAACCAGCTGCGGCAACGCGCGGGCCGGTGCTGGAGTTTACGCGTGTCGCGGTGATTCTGCGCAGGAATTTCCGTGCCCGTGCGGCCGCCGGGGTGTATCCGGCGTGACGCGCTGTGCATTTCTGGTGCGTGGCGGGCCGCTGTTGCACCGTTAGGTGGCGTCCGGGCGCCGGGGAGTTCCGGGAATTGCCGGTAAATCAGGCGGCTGCCGGGATGGTGCACGGGTACGCAAATTGCAGGTATGCGGCATTGCACGGCGACGGGACATGCACATGGCCAATGGACTTTCCTTCGGATTCGAACGGCACGGTGACAAGGAGAATTCCCCGTTTTTCGAGGAATACCTGGAGCGGCTGCTCGAGGAGCGCGACCGCGTCGGCCTGACGCAGATGATCCACGGCATGGAGGCGATCATGCTGACCGTCGATCCGGGTCACTCGATCGGCTATATCGGCGAGATCTGCCTGATGACGCCGTATCACTACCTGGTAACGCTGGAGAGCGAGGCGCACTGGACACACATCCTGCGCATTGACATGGAGGCACCGGACCTGCTGATCCGCGAGGTCAAGTCCGCCGGCACGCGCGGCATTTTCCGCAGCCTCAACGAGGTGTACCCGATCGGTGCGCGCAAACCCAACAGCCGCTACATCGGCGAGGTGCTCGGCGTGAGCAACCTGCACGAGACCGTGGCCCTGCAGAAGGAACGGGAATTCGGCTTTTTCTCGCAGGACGAGATCCGGCGCATGGAGATGCCGGGCAACCTCGCGATCAGCAAGCCGTCGCCGTACACCCATAATATCGTCTCCTACATCGAGCGGCCGGCCGGCGAGATCCGCGTCTACGCGCTCGGGTTGTCCTCGATCCGTGACGATGCACAGGCGGCCTACGTGGCGGCCAAGGACAAGCAGGCTGCCAGCGGCCTGGACCGGCTGTTGCTGCCGATCGATCATCTCGCCACCCGCGTCTACAGCCAGAACCGCGAGGTGGCCATTCTCGAGTGGCTGTCCTGGTCGAGCTACTACTACTGGGGGTCGTACGACATCACCGACCAGAACTCCTCGACCAACGTCACCAGGAGCGTGCACCATGCACGGGAGTCGTACAGCCCGGCCAAGGTGTTCACGGCCAGCAACACGCCCTATTTCGTCAATCACCTGGAGCGGCTGCCGTCCCCGACCGAGACCTTCGTGCGTAACTACGGCCCGCGTCTGCACCACGTCGCACTGGCGGTCCAGGACGGCTATACCGCGGGGCAGGAAAACATCGAGTACGTGGTCGATACCATCCGCCGGCAGGGCAGGGACTTCCTGCTCGACGTGATCGGGTCGAAGGAGGACGGTCTCAAACAGATCTTTTCCAGCGCCTCGGAACACTCCTCGCTGATCATCGAGTACGTACAACGCTTCGGGGATTTCGCCGGTTTCTTTACCCGCAGGAACGTGGCCGAACTGACCCATGCGGCAGGTTGCGACGAGGAACTGCGCCTGATCCAGAACCAGTAGCGGGGCGTGGCCGGTGTGCACGGGCGGGGACGATTGCAGTGCCTGGACTGGCCGGGCGCCCCTGTGAACAGGTAACACAATGTTTCTGCTTGTTATTCGTACATACCCGCGAAGCGGGCCCCCCCTGCCGCGGGACGCACCTGCGCCCGGGGTAAAAAGGCATTGTGAAATCGCGTGGTTGTTGTCACGATTACCGGTGCATGCCAGTGCGCGGATTTGCCCCGGTAAATAAACCTGGCAGGTGTTCGGGAGAGTGCGGTCTATGACGTATTGCGTGGGAATGGTGATGGACGAGGGGCTGGTATTTGCCTCTGATTCACGTACCAACGCGGGTGTGGACCAGTTGTCCACCTACAGCAAGATGTTCACCTACGGCATCGACGGTGAACGTTCGTTCGTGCTCATGACCGCCGGCAATCTCGCCACTACCCAGGCGGTCACCTTGCAGCTGGCGAGTGATATCCGCAAAGGCAACCTGCCGAATCTCTATTCGGTCACCGACATGGTCGAGGCGGCGGAGTATCTCGGCCAGGTCAGCCTGGCGCAGCAGCAGAAGCACAGTTCCATGGCCAGTGGCAGCCCGATCGACGCCAGTGCCTCGTTTATCTTCGGCGGCCAGATCCGGGGCGAGGACCCGAAGCTGTTCATGATCTACCCGGCCGGCAACTTCATCAGTGCCACCGCAGAGAATCCCTACCAGCAGATCGGCGAGGTCAAGTACGGCCGCCCGATCCTCGATCGGATCATCGTACCGTCCACGCGGCTGGAGGAGGCGGCGCTGTGCGCACTGGTATCCATGGATTCAACCATGCGTTCCAACGCCACGGTCGGCCCGCCGGTGGAGGTGACGATCTACGGCCGGGACACCTTCCATCTCAACCGGCGTTTCTGCTTCACGGCGGACAACCCGTACCTGGTGGAACTGACCTCGCTGTGGGACAACAAGCTGAAGCAGGCCTTCCACGAACTGCACCAGTTCAACTGGAACGAGTCCAACCGGGACGGCTGCAAACAGCAGCAATCCGGTTTCACCGGATAATTCCGTCGCCCGGCGGGCGTGCCGGCTCAGGCCGGTGACAATTTCCTCGCACTGACGAAGCAGTCCTGGCGCCACAGGCAGCCCAGCTGGTTACACTCGGCGTTGTGTGCGGTGGCAAAGCAGGGGAAATTGCCTTCCAGCACCTGGATCGTGCGGACCAGTTCCAGCTTGGTGACCCGGCCGGGCCGGGCCAGGCCGCGTTCGCGCGCCAGTGTCTTGATATCTTGCATGTTCATGGAATGGACTCCGGGATGACAAAGAGCACGCCCTTTGCGGTGCAAGAAACGCACCAGCCGGTATGCAGTCAGGCAAGTATCCGTTTTCAGTGCGAACCGGCAGGGGATGGTCTGGTCCTGCACACCGCAGGATGCCTCGATCCGGTGCAGGGTGGCGCTGGCGTGCCCGCCCGTGGTGCCGGCCGGTGGCAGTTGGCGTCCGCCCCTGCCGGTGAAGGCGAGGACCGCCGGAGCACAGGGATGACCGCCCCTCCAGGTGTTTCGATTGTCGCGGGAGCGCCTGCCGGGCGTGATTCTGCCGCTGCAGAAAGCCGCGC
>CAYUFA010000052.1:0-18841 GCA_964443845.1 uncultured Ectothiorhodospiraceae bacterium | reverse complement strand
AAGCACAAATTGACTCGGTAGCCAGAATCCAGGGTATGTTGCCTGACGTGCCAGCAATTCTAAGTAAGTAGGACCTATCTCAAAAATTGTTTTATCAGGGTAGCGAGGTGGCAAGCTGCACGAAACCAAGATAATTCCAAGCATAATACTCACATCGCACCAGAAGACAACGTTGCCAATGAATCCAGGCAAAGAAGCGTTCCACCGACCTGCCCACATGATTACTACCACGACATCCTTAGTTCCGCCAGCCTAGTTGATTAAGATTGTAGCCCTTCCGCTGCTTCAGCTGGTGTCCTGTAAACCATTATGGAATGGGGAGTGGCACTCATTGTAATTGTTGCGCCATTGCTGGACCGCAACCTTGGCACGACTCAGGGCATGAGACCAGTGTTCGCTCAGGCATTCATCCCGGAACTTCCCATTGAAGCTATCGATAAAGGCGTTCTGGGTGGCGACCTTCCTAGGTCGGTACAAAGTGCCTGGGCTTCTCGACACCTTACGAGGTTTTTAACAACACTCGACTTCAACTAACCGTTGCACTTCGCGGTTGAATCCAAGGGGGATTACTCTAGGGTCTATTATTGATTACACTTACGCAATGGCCGCGAATTACCGCGTGTCTGTTCATCTGCGAATAGTACACATGAGCGCATCGATCTATGAAGAACTGGCTGCACGTGGAATCTATGGCCCCGGCAGTACTGAGCTTGAGAAATTCGAGCGTCAACTCACCCGTTTTTTCGAACGAGAGTACCGCAGACTGCAAGAGCAGTCAGTCTCACTTGAATCACTCGGCATTGATACAAGAACCGGACCCATGATGGAAGAAACCGATGCCCTTATGGAATACCACTATGATGAAAAACTGGAATTCTTTGCAAGCTTTCTCGACAAGGTGTATCTAGCCTATTCGATGGCATACTATGGCGAAACACCCGAAGAAATAATGGGGTCTACAGCCACACTGGAAGAAGCCCAAAGAGCAAAATTTGAGTTAATTTCCAAGCGCGCAAATATTGCAGGTAACGAACGAATACTGAATATCGGGTGTGGATTCGGCTCGTTGGAAACGTATCTACTAACCCAATTCCAAAACCTAGAAATAATCGGGGTCACACCAAGTAAAGTTCAGGCTGAATACCTGACTACCAGAATGAAAGATAGCAACGATCCACTTGGAAAAGGTAATTTCTCGCTTATATTTGGGACATTCGACAAGGATTCAATTGATAGCTTTGGCGTCAAATCCTTTGATCTTGTGATTTCGATCGCAGTGTTCGAGCAAATATTCAATATGCATGATGTGCTAGAAAGCATATACCAACTTGTGAAACCTGGCGGCAGAACATTCCACCATTTCATTACCTCTCAGTTTGTTATCCCACAATTTGTGGACCCTAAAAAAACAAGAATTCGAAATTATTTTCCAGGTGGCAGAGTGTGGCCCCACCCCGAATTCGCCAAGCATATCGGGCATTTTGAATTGCATGGTTCATGGTTTATCAACGGATTAAATTACTGGCGCACCCTCAATGAATGGCATACTCGATACTGGAAGAGTCTAGATGCACTGTATGGTTCAGTGTTTGATTTGCAGGAAATTGCCCATTGGAACGAATATTTTTCACTTTGCAAAGTCGTATTTGCGCCGTGCAGTGGGATATGTTACGGGAATAGTCACTATTTGTTTAACAAGAATTCATGAATTCAATTTGTACGTGCAACTCGACCTGACGGCAAGAGGGCAAATTGCGCTAGCATTGTGGCTTTTCTCGCCGCTAAGCAAGAAGATTACATATGAGAGGCTATACGCAGCTTACCCAAGAGGAACCATACCAAACTTACATCCTGAAGAAAGCCGAATATAGCCAGGCAGAGATTGCCGAGTTGCTGGAACGTGATACATCGACCATCAGCCGGAAGTTGCAGCGCAACCGGGGACTCAAGGGCTACCGGACCCAGCAGGCCCACAACCCGGCAATGCGACCAGGCACGGTCCTGTACCGGCAGCGAGGTCTGGAAGTTTGTAAACATACTGATCCAAGAGGAATGGAGTCCGGAGCAAATTGTGGGCCGGGTCGAGGTGGAACAAGGGGTATCGATTAGCCATGAGTGGATTTACCAGTATGTTTACGCCAATCAGCGTTCATGCGGCGATCTGTACCGGTTCCTGCGTTGCCAGAAGGTTCGGCACAAGCGCTATGGCAGCCATTTGTAGAGCGACACTCTAACAGCTTGTTGAAAAACAGCTAATTTGTCCCTTCATTTTGATCGCAAAGCGGATACGAGCAGGTCACTGATGCAGGGTTCTTCGCGCCTGCTTCGAATCGCCCCTCATTGCTGTTCGACCTGGCCTGCATATCTGCCTTGACCCGTCTTCATCCTGCGGGTTCCGGCACCAGATGACTGATTCTCAGCAAATTGAACACGGTCAGGGAGAAGATCACCCGGGCAACCGCAAGCGGGTACAGTGCCTGATGCGCACCATGGGTCTGGCAGGGCAGTGTCCGAAGCGCAACTTGAGCCTGGCCAACTAGGCGCACAAGGTGTATCCGTATCTGCTGAGGAATCTTGTAATCGATCGCCCGAATCAGGTATGGGCGACCGACCTGACGTATATCCCGATGGCCAGGGGCTTTGTATATCTGGTCGCCATCATGGACTGGTATTCGCGATGGGTGCATGCCTGGCGGGTGTCCAACACGCTGGACACAAGCTTCTGTGTCGAGGCGTTGAACGAAGCGATCGAGACCTGCGGTACACCTGCGATCTTCAACGCCGACCAGGGCTGCCAGTTCATGAGCGAGGATTTTACCGATGTGCTCAACCAACACGACATTCGCATCAGCATGGACGGCAAGGGCCTCTGGGTCGATAACGTCTTCGTCGAGCGCCTGTGGCGCAGTGTGAAGTACGAGGAGGTCTACCTCAGGGCCTACGACAGCATTGGCGACGCCCGTGCTTCGTTAGACAGGTATTTTGCGTTCTACAATGCCAAATGTCGGCATCAGTCGCTTGACAGACAGGCAGACACCGGACAGTGTGTATTACCAACACGTTGCCAGAATGGCAGCATGACCCGAGGCAGAACTTATCGGGCTGTCCAATTTTTGGGGTCCACTTCTGACAATGGCCGGGAATTTGCTGATCACGAAGGCATGGCCAATGACCTTGATGCCCGTATCTATTTCGCGCATCCTTATGCCTCCTGGGAGCGTGGACTAAACAAAAATACCAACGGCCTGATCCGGCAGCACTTCCCGGAACACCGCTACCTGACCACCGTCACTCCGCGTGAGTTGAAAAGGCCATGGATAAACTCAATCACCGTCCGAGAACGCTGGGCTTCCGGACACCCTACGAAGTCTTATTCAATACCAGGACTTCTTGAACCGTTGCACTTCAAAGTTGAATCCGCGATTGCTTTTTTACAAAAGCGAAGTACTATAAAGCCCTAATAGCCAGTACCGCATTCAACCCTCCAAACGCAAACGAATTCGATATCGCCATGCAAATATTGGCGGACCTTGCCACACATGGAACGTAGTCAAGATCACAACCTTCACCTGCAGTTGTGAAATTTGCCGTAGGCGGAATCAGCTTATTCTTCACAGCCAGAATCGTTGCCACAAGTTCCATTGCACTTGCCGCACCCAAGGAATGTCCATGCATGGACTTAGTTGAGGAAACCGCCAGCAAACTGGCATGCCTGCCAAATGTCTGGTGGATTGCATCGGTTTCAGCCACATCATTCGCCACAGTACCGGTCCCGTGCGCATTAACGTATTGAATCTCTTCGGGTGACACGCCGGCATCGACCAGTGCTGCTCGCATTGCCGCCACTATGCCAGCTGTGTCAGGACGTGTTATATGCCCTGCATCGGCTGACATACCAAAACCGGCGAGTTCAGCATACACTTGCCTGCCTCGTGAATACGCATGTTCTGCAGACTCCAGCACGAGCATCGCGGCGCCCTCCCCCAGCACCATTCCGGACCGATCACGTGAAAACGGTCGACATGCATCGTTTGATACCACACGGAGGGCTTCCCAGGATTTAAGCAAGCCATATGTAAATGGCGCATCAGTGCCACCTACCACCGCAACGTCTACCAGCCCGGACCGAATCATCATTGCCCCCTGGATAATTGCGTGCGCTCCTGAAGCACAGGCACTGGTAATGGAGAAGACCGGGCCACGTATGCCTAAATGACTACTGACCATGCTGGCCGCAGCACTGGGCATCCCCTTAGGAATAGTTAGAGGGTGTACTCGAGAACGTCCATCATAGTACAGTTTTCGGTAAGTCTCCTCGTCAGTCTGCTTACCACCGCAACCAGTACCGATGACGCCAGCTGCGCGGTTCAGGGCCGTCATCCCTACATCTAGACCGGCATCAGTTATGGCCTCACGAGCTGCCACTATGGCAAATTGCGAGAACCTGTCAAGCACTGTTAAATCTTCATTGCGGAAGTGCGATTCAGGAGTGAAGCCCTGCACCTGCGCACCAATACTGATCCCGACCGTGCTACCGATACCGGTTAACGCGCGAATTCCGCAACTACCATTAGCGAGGGCATCCCAGAATGCCGCTACTGTTTGCCCCAAGCTGGAAATACAACCCAAGCCTGTAATCACGACGCACCGACTCATACCCGCTCTTTCTGGGCAAGAATCTGCTCCAGCCGAGTCAAGATATCTCCCACTGTGTTCAGAGACTCAAATACTTCATTGGGTACCTCGATATCGAGCTTATCTTCCAGTTCGTAGAGGATGGAAATTGCACCCAACGAATCGATCCCCAAGTCTTCCAATCGGGTTGCGGACGATATATCAGCCGGATCACACCTCAGGTAGCATGCAATTTCTTTAAAAACAATATCTTGGTTCATTCTTCCCGTCACGTGTTGTTAAATTTTCAAGAATATTACTCGAATAGCCGATAAGTGTCTTGCAGTTAACACATAAGTACGCGGGCATACTCATATTCCCATATGGCATCTGACAACCCATCAGTAGATGCGGCAAACGGAAAGCTTCAGCAGCTTGTCGGGTCTTTTCTTAGAAATAGCGGCTGGAGGGGAACGCCTGAACAGGAACAGGCGGCATTGCGCGTCATTATCCCAATAACATTTATAGTATATCTGTTTATTCGAGATGCACCCAGCAGTTCTATTGCTAGCGATAACAATCTGGGGATGAATTTCATCGGTTCTTTCCAAATCTTCGCATTGATATTACTGATATGCACGCTTGTATGGAATAGATCATCACATAAGATTCGAGTAATTGGTATTGTCGGTGACACGTTTGCACTGAGCTTGGGACTCATTTTACTTGGCACCACTGGAGCGCCTTGGTTTGGCGTCTACTTATGGGTCACATTGGGGAATGGATTCCGGTATGGCGAGAAATACCTGTATCTATCTACAGCGGTTTCATTGATCGGATTTGGATGTGTTGCCTATTTCACACCGTTCTGGATTAGACACAAGGAACTCGCCATTGGCATGAGTTTCACCCTTCTGTTAATTCCTGCCTATTCCAGCATACTGATTCGACGACTTAACGAAGCGCGCCATCGTGCGGATGCGGCCAGCAGGGCCAAGAGTGAATTCCTATCCTGCATGTCGCATGAAATTCGCACACCACTTAACGGTATTCTTGGTATGACAGACCTTCTCAGGCTGCGCCCACTGCCAGAAGAAGACAAGGAATTTATCGAAACCATCCACGTGTCCGGGCACGCATTGGCACGGCAGATCAACGAGATCCTCGATCTTTCCAAGATCGAGGCAGGAAGGATGACTGTTGAAACAGTCGAATTTGACCTTTACGTGCTGGTCAATACAACAATGAGGATATTCCATGCAAAAGCCCAGGAAAGAGGTCTTGCGCTGAATTCATTCATCGACCCTGCAACGCCATTCCTACTAGCGGGTGACCCGCACAAGATACGCCAAGTGATCACCAATTTGATCGGCAACGCATTGAAATTTACCAACCAAGGGTCAATTACCCTGCGTATTTCCTGTTTGCGATCTGATGCGACGTCTACAAGTCTCCGGTTTGAGGTAGCCGATACCGGGACCGGCATCCCGGAAGACAAGCTGCAGGCGATCTTTGAACCGTTCACCCAAGCCAGTGACAGTATATCGCGGAACTACGGGGGCACCGGGCTAGGTACGACTATTTGTAAAAATCTGGTAGAACTGATGGGTGGTTCGATCGGCATTGAAAGCATCGTTGACGTGGGGTCGACATTCTGGTTTGAACTCCCCTTCGCGATCACAAAATCCCAGACCGATCCCGCTTCCAGCAGCTGGATCAGGCAATGCCGGGTGATATACCTGTCCACGCTCAATCCAGGCGAGGATCCTGTCCGGAATAAACTGGAAGGATGGGGGGTGCCTTGTGACAGCTATGAGTCGATAGAGGGTGCGTATACAGCGGCAAAAGCCACGAGACAGCACGACGCGCTCATCATCCATCACGCACCAGAATGCCCACTGTTTGCCAAGCTGACCCGTGAAACAGACGCCTGCCTCCTGGAACGGCTGCAGCTGGTGCTGGTGACAGATCACGCCTGTGTTTCCGCTCAGTCAAAAAAACTGAACGGGCCGATCGTACTGCACTCACCACTCGAGGACCAGCTTCTTATAAATGTGCTACATGCCTGCTACTCAAAGCATGGTACAGAGGAGGAAATCGTACACCTCGATCGAAAACAGCTGCAGACAAAGCAGATCGATCGCCAGCTGAACATTCTGGTCAGCGATGACAACGCAACCAACCGGATCGTCATGCAACGCATGCTGGACAAGCTGGGACATCGCCACACCATAGTTGATGGCGGTGAAGCAGCACTAATGGCGCTTGAAAATGACCACTTTGACGCAGTCATTATTGACATGAACATGCCGGATATGAGCGGTGTTGAGGTATTTCAGGCCTACTCGTTTGCTTACTGCGGTGATTCCCCAGTGGAATTCGCGATCCTCACTGCCGATGCCACGTCAGAAGCGCGCGATGTCTGTGCAACGGCAGGGATTCGCCATTTTCTGACCAAGCCTGTTTCCCTAGCCAGATTGACCGAGGTATTGTCTGATATGTGTGGTGGCAAGCCTGACAGTGGCAGCCCTTCAGAGACAACAATCATCTCGCCAACGGAAACTGCCGAAACAGGAGAGGTGCTTGATGAACGAGAATTTGCCAAGCTCACTGAACTGGGCGGTAGTGACGAATCGTTCATCCACGAAATCATCACCAATTTCATCACCGATACAAATCGGAACCTTCGTGAACTAGAATCCGCAGTTGCCCATGGCGAGTGGCTTGTATTCCGTGATCTAGCCCATGCCCTCAAGGGGTCAGCACTATATCTGGGGCTCACACAGCTGGCCACACTGTCCAGAGATGCACAAGATGTCACCCAGCAGGAATTCCGTGATAGCGGAGCTGATATTGTGGTTTCTTTAAGGAAAGCGGCAGATACCGCCTTTGAGCTGATTACACGCAAGCTACCTTCCAACCCAGAAAGCAGGGCCGCAAGTTGACTGCTCAATTTCAGGCAGTTTTCGAAGCAGAATCCGTGAGAATATCCTCAGTGAGATTGCGATTTTCCTGAGCACGGGCAAAGTACTTCATCAACCGCATATTTCTCTCGTTTAACTGCATTGCAGCATCAACCCAGAGGTCAACCACGTCGGCTAGCTCGGAATGATCGAGAGGCAAGACCCTGTCCATCGCAGCATAAAGACCATGATATCCTGGAGACAGAGCCATGTGACGCTGCATGTATTCCATGGTTGCTGCGCGCCCCTCCCCATCTGCTGTGAGCACATCTAAGACACCCATTTCATAAAGCTCTGATGCTGTATAGATACGGTGGTCCATAATCAGCCGCCTCACAACAGCAGGTGACACTTTTCTGGTCAGCAGCGAGACAGCTCCCATACCTGGAAACATACCGAAAGTAATCTCTGGGAATCCGAATCGTGCACGACGTTCTGCAATCAGCACATTCGCAGAAAGGACAGCCTCAAACCCACCACCGAGTGCCTCACCTTCCACCAGTGCAATCGTGGTAAACGGTACGTGGTAATGTGTCGCAGACGCATACTGAATATCGATGCATCGCTCAGCATATGTCTGGAGACTTGTCCGGTTACCTGCCTCGATGCACTCGATGAAATATTTGAGATCGCCTCCTAGGCTGAACACAGACCTGTCGACCGAAGCAAGCACTTGGAATAACAATCGATCCGGATGCTTCTCTCTGTACCCAGCCTGCACAGCAAGTCCGATTGCCCGCTGTACATTGCTGACATCCTCCAGCAAATCTGTGGAAAAACAGGGCCTGCCATTGTATTTAAATTCTACCCACACTGCACGATAAGAACCTTCTAGTGTTACCTTCAGATTATTGAGTCTTCTTTGTAGCAGTTCTAATGATCTGTCCATGCCGGCGCTCCACATCAAATAATTATTATGCTGCTTACATTAAAACTTATAATATTTGTGGTTTTTTATACACGATGCGACCTGGAAATGCAAATTATATCCACGCAAACAAACTGTTACCTAGTTTATTAGCATCAAGTCGCAACGAGTACGATGGTGGGGGAATACACCGTACGCTAGGCCAACATGTAGTAACCCACGAAACGGATAATCACATATGTTGATCACGCAGCGGTTATTCTCTGCGCAATACAGGTTTCTTCACACTCAATTCACCCTCACTCCTGCCATCCTGAGTGGGTGTAACCGGAATAACTATTAACAGCACAACCCCGACCCCAAACAACAGCAACAAGGACAATATCCCGGCACGTGGGTTACCCGTCACCAAACCCACCCAGCCCATCAAGGCCGGGCCGATGATGGCGGCGAACTTGCCCAGCATGTTGTAGAACCCGAAGAATTCTCCCGTCCGGCCCGCGGGGATCATTCGTGCGAACAGCGACCGGCTGAGTGCCTGTACGCCACCCTGTGACAGGCCGATTGCAACTGCGAGGCCGTAAAATTCCCGCGCTGAGCTCATCTTCGAGGCCGCGATGGTCACCAGCACATACACCGTCAGCCCAACCAGAATCCCGTTTTTTGTTCCAAACCTTCCTCCCGCCCAGCCGAACAGCAGCGCCGCGGGAAAGCCGACGAACTGGGTGATCAGCAATGCAAGTATCAGATCGTTACGCCCGATCCCCAGCGACAGACCGTAATCGACGGCCATCCTGATCACGGTGTCCACACCATCGATATATAGCCAGTAGGCAAACAGGAATAACCAGACCTCACGCAATGCGCGAACTTCATGCAGGGTGTGCCAGATCCTGACAAATCCTTCCTTGAGAATGTTGCTGGTCAGCCGTCCGGGCAGGTCATCATGCACCTCCCGCACGGTAACCAGCAGGGGGATTGAAAACAGGAACCACCACACTGCGACCATCAGGAACGAGATTCGAACCACGAAACTGGCGTCGGCAAAACCGAAGCGCTCCGGATGCAGGGTCAGGTACACGTTGACTGCAAGCAACAGTCCGCCACCCAGATACCCCAGCGAATATCCCAGTGCCGAGGTCTGGTCCAATTCGTGCTCGCCGGCCACTGACGGTAACAGGGAGTCATAGAAGATGTTGCTGCCGGAGAAGCCGATCATGGACAGGATATACAGGATGGCAGCCAGCACCCATGCACCCTGTGCCACAAAGTAGAGTCCACCGGTCATCAACACACCGAGAAATGCAAAACCCGCGAGCATGGCCCTGCGCTGATCCAGGGAATCGGCAATTGCCCCCAGCACCGGGGCCACGGCGACGATCACCAGGCTGGCAACAGAATTGGCCAGACCAAGGCGAAAGGTGCTGTCCGTGGCAGCAACCCCGGCATTCCAGTACTCCTTGAAGAACACTGGAAAGAAACCGGCCATGACGATGGTTGCATAGGCCGAGTTCCCCCAGTCATACATCGCCCAGCCCAGCTTCTCGCGTGTCAGCCTCATACCGGTTATGCTCCGCTGCGAGGTTCACAAAGTACACGATATATCACCCGACGTGACTGGTATGGTTGCAGATACACCCGGCTTTTGGAATACAAAAAACCTTGCGGACATGACCGGGGCGGAATGGGAAGCCCTGTGCGACGGTTGCGGGCGCTGCTGCCTCAACAAACTGGAAGACGAGGAGAGTGGCATGATGTTCTATACATCTGTGGCCTGCCACCTGCTGGACACCAGGAGTTGCCGCTGCCGGAAGTACCCGGCAAGAGAATCACTGGTCCCGGATTGCCTTACCCTGCGCCCGGACATGCTGGCACAGATTGTCTGGCTTCCCGCGAGTTGTGCATACCGGCGACTCGCGGAAGGCAGACCGCTGGAGTGGTGGCATCCCCTGGTGTCGGGCGACCCGGACACCGTACACCAGGCAGGAATTTCCGTACGCGGCCGGGCCATCAGCGAGACCGGTATCAGGCCCGACCAGATGGAGGACTACCTCATCAGCTGGATCGACTTCTAACCGGGAGCAGGCACGCGCACGAACCGGACCGGGAAGCGGGGACTGCTCGCATCGGCAGCGGCACCCTGCCGACGAGGTGTGGCTGATTTCAGCCCGCCGTACTCAATGTTCGCGAGTGGCATGAAAGGCAACGTCAGGCCACTTCTCGATTGCCAGCTCCAGGTTGATCCGCGTGGGGGCAATGTACACCAGCGCACCGCTCTGGTCCTCTCCCAGATACTCATATGCCTTGTCCCTGAACCGGGTCTCCACCTGTTCGTTTGCGCATTCAACCCAGCGCGCCGTGGCGACGGATACCGGCTCGAACTGGCATTCCACGCCGTATTCGTCCTTCAGGCGGTGCGCAACCACATCGAACTGCAGGACACCGACGGCACCCAGTATCAGGTCATTGTTTTTCAGTGGCCGGAACAGCTGCGTGGCGCCCTCCTCGCACAGCTGGGCCAGCCCTTTCTGCAAGGCTTTCATGCGCAGCGGGTCACGCAATACCGCCCGGCGAAACAGTTCGGGCGCAAAATTCGGGATACCGGTGAATTTCAGGTCCTCACCCTGGGTAAAGGTGTCGCCGATCCGGATCGTGCCATGATTGTGCAGTCCGATGATGTCACCCGGGAACGCCTCCTCGACATGGCCGCGCTCTGCCGCCATGAAGGTCAGTGCATTGGATATCTGCACATCCCGGCCGATCCGCACATGGTGCATTTTCATGCCTTTGCGATAACTGCCGGAACAGATCCGCAAGAAGGCGATGCGGTCACGGTGCGCCGGATCCATGTTGGCCTGGATCTTGAAGACAAAACCGGAAAATTTCTCTTCCAGCGGTGCGACCTGGCGTGTCGTGGTGGCGCGCGGCAATGGCAACGGCGCCGTCTCGACAAAGTGATTGAGCAACTCGTCGACCCCGAAATTATTGATGGCGGAACCGAAGAACACCGGCGTCATGGCACCGGACAGGTAGGCCTCACGCTGGAATTCGTGACTCGCCCCCTTGACCAGGTCGATCTCGTCACGCAACTCGGCCGCATGGTCACCCAGCACTTCATCCAGCAGCGGATTGGCGATACCACGGATGACGCGGCTTTCCTGACGCTGGTTGTTGCGCCCGGGTTCGTAGAGATGCACGGCATCCTCGAACAGGTGGTAGATGCCCTTGAGCCGCTTGCCCATGCCCACCGGCCAGGTAACCGGCGCGCACTGGATCTTCAACACCTGTTCGATTTCATCCAGCAGGTCGATAGGTTCACGTCCCTCGCGATCCAGCTTGTTGATGAAGGTACAGATGGGTGTATCACGCAGGCGGCAGACCTCCATCAGCTTGATCGTGCGTTCTTCCACACCCTTGGCACAGTCGATCACCATCATTGCCGAATCGACCGCGGTCAGCGTCCGGTACGTGTCCTCGGAGAAATCCTCGTGCCCGGGGGTGTCCAGCAGGTTCACGATGGCATCGTGATAGGGAAACTGCATCACGGAGGACGTCACGGAGATTCCGCGTTGCTTTTCCAGTTCCATCCAGTCCGAGGTGGCGTGGCGGCTGGCCTTGCGGCCTTTCACCGTACCGGCCAGCTGGATTGCACCGCCGAACAGCAGCAGCTTCTCCGTGAGGGTGGTTTTACCCGCGTCCGGATGGGAAATAATGGCAAACGTGCGCCGCCGTGCGACTTCTCTGGAAAGACTGCTCATGTTGACCGGAAATACCAGGGATTGGTGAGCCGCCTATTGTAACCGAGGACAGGTTTCAGGAGGGCATTACAGGGTGCGCGCCAGGATCAATGCGTCTTCCCGCCCCCTGGCATGCGGGTAGTAATTCCGGCGGGTGCCCAGCTCGTTAAAGCCTTCCTGCTGATAGAGACTGCGTGCAACCGCATTGGATGCCCGTACTTCCAGGAACAGGATATCCGCATCATGGCGTCGTGCGATGGCAACCAGGTGGCGCAGCAACTTGCGCCCCACCCCCCGGGAACGCGCCTCGGAACGTATGCACAGGTTCAGGAGATGGGATTCACCGGCCGCGATACTGATGATCCCGTAACCCTCGACCAGGCCACTGCGCACCACTACCCAGCAGCTGTAGCCCGCCTGCAGACAGTCGCGGAAAATCGTCTGTGTCCACGGATACGGGTAGCTGCTGCGCTCGATTTCCATGACTTCCACGAGATCTTCCACACGCATCGGACGAAACTCCAGCGCCGGTTCTTTCAGTATTGCACTCATCGTCTCTTCCCCTTCCCCGGCCCGTCATTCACGCCTGGTGCGCAACCGCCTCCCGATACAGCCTGCGGGCAAATTGCAGGTCTTGCCAGACCTTGCGTTTCTCCAGCGGCGAGCGCAGCAGGTAGGCAGGATGATAGGTCACCACAACCGGCACATCACCGAGGTGATGCAGCCTGCCTCGCAGTTCGCCTACCCGGGCATCGGTCTGTAACAGGCTGTTCGCCGCAATCCCGCCCACAGCCAGAATGATCTTCGGCTGCACAAGCTGAATCTGCCGCTGCAGGTAGCCCCGGCAGCTGGCAATCTCCCGGGGCAGCGGATTCCGGTTTCCCGGTGGCCGGCATTTCAGGATATTGGCAATGTACACCTGCTGCCGCTGGAAACCGGCGGCCAGCAGCATTTCATTGAGCAGCTGCCCCGCGCGGCCGACAAACGGCTCACCCTGGCGATCCTCGTCCGCCCCCGGCGCCTCACCGATGACCATCCACTCCGCACGGCAGTCACCGGTACCGAACACGGTCCGGCTACGGGTCTCGTGCAGGACACAGCGGGTACACGCGGCGACCTCGGCCTGCAGGCTGTCCCACTCGCGAGCGGTCTCTCCGGCCTGTGTGCGGGGTACGACCGGCCCATCCGCTGCCGCCTGCGGCCCGGTCTGCGTTGCCCGCAGGGCCCAGCGCTGGATGCCCATCGCATCGAGATACCGTGCCCGGCTTTGCGCATCCATCGGATCAGACATCGCCGAGTTGCGGGTGCGCCCGTTCGTCGCGCTGGATGATCTTGTTGAGCGCGTTGATATAGGCCTTGGCCGAGGCGATCACGATATCGGTATCCGCACCCTGGCCGTTGACGATCCGCCCGCCCTTCTGCAGGCGCACCGTCACCTCGCCCTGCGAGTCGGTACCGCTGGTGATGTTGTTGACCGAATACAACTGCAGCTCGGTACCGCTGTCGATCAACGCCTCGATCGCCTTGAACGAGGCATCCACCGGTCCACTGCCGGGCGCCTGGGCCGGCCGCTCCGCGCCATCCACCCAGAGCGTCAGACGCGCATACGGGGTCTCTCCGGTTTCCGAGCAGACCTTCAGTGACAGCAACCTGAGCCAGTCGTTGGCGGATTCCAGCCCGCTCTCGGTGACCAGTGCCTGCAGGTCCTCATCGAAAATCTCGTGCTTCTTGTCCGCCAGGTCCTTGAACCGGGAAAACGCCTCATTCAGTTCCTCTTCGGTCCGGAACTCGATGCCGATCTCCTGCAACCGGGAACGGAAGGCATTACGGCCGGAGTGTTTGCCCAGCACGATGCGGTTGGCGGACCAGCCGACATCCTGGGCACGCATGATCTCGTAGGTCTCACGGCTCTTGAGCACCCCGTCCTGGTGAATGCCCGACTCGTGCGCGAAGGCGTTGGCCCCGACAATCGCCTTGTTCGGCTGAACCGGGAAACCGGTGATGCCGGAGACCAGCCGCGAACAGGTCATGATCTGCGTGGTATCGAGTCCGGTCCGGCAGGGAAACACGTCCTGGCGGGTCTGCACGGCCATGACCACTTCTTCCAGCGAGGCATTGCCGGCCCGCTCACCCAGGCCATTGATGGTGCATTCCACCTGCCGCGCACCGTTCAACACCGCGGACAGGGAATTGGCCACGGCCAGCCCGAGATCGTTGTGGCAGTGCATCGAGAAAACGGCCTGATCGGAATTTGGAATCCGCTCGATCAGCGTGCGTATCAACTCGCCGAACTGGTGCGGCATGCTGTAACCGACCGTATCGGGAATATTGATGGTGCGTGCGCCGGCATCAATCACCGCCTCGATCACCCGGCACAGGAAGTCCACCTCGGACCGGCCCGCGTCTTCCGGCGAGAATTCGACATCGTCGGTATAGTCGCGCGCACGCTTTACCGCGCGCACGGCCTGTTCGACCACCTGCTCCGGTTGCATGCGCAGTTTCATCTGCATGTGTATCGGCGAGGTCGCGATAAAGGTATGAATGCGCGCGGAAACCGCCGGTTGCAGCGCCTCGCCGGCCCGGTCAATATCCTTGTCCAGCGCCCTGGCCAGCCCGCACACGGTACTGTCGGTTACGGCTCGCGCAACCGCCTGTACCGACTCGAAATCCCCGGGACTGGCGATCGGGAAACCGGCCTCGATCACGTCGACCCGCATGCGCTCCAGCGCGCGGGCGATGCGGACCTTTTCATCCCGGGTCATGGACGCACCCGGGCTTTGCTCGCCGTCGCGCAAGGTCGTATCAAATATAATCAGTTGGTCCTGGTTACTCATGCTCCTGCTCCCACGGGTACCGGCGCCCGCCCGTACCTCGCCACGATTGGTGCCAGCATAGCAAACTGCCCTGCGGGGCCGCTGGCTGGAATCTGTTCTGGTTGCGTGTGGCCTCGCCAGGCATGGGGATATTATCTGCCCGAAGGCAGCAGTCGCAGGAGGGAGGACAGCAGGCACACGACCGGGCCGGCCAGCCGGCCGGCGTCACGGATGCTGTAGATCGAGATGCTCATGGTTCCAAGACTATCGGCAATCCGCCCCGAAAAGCAAGTCCCCGGCGCCTTCCCCTGTTTCAGTCCCCGCGCTTGCGGGCCCGCCGGCGATTCCGGATGCCGACCAGCGTGTAGATAACCCCGGAAATCGCATAGATCACGAAGCCGGTAAACAGCACCTTGGGCGGATCAATCGAGGCAAAGGCGTAGACCAGCACGACGGCCAGCATGGCGACGACCGACACCCGGTTCTTGAAATTGATTTCCTTGAAACTGAAATAGCGGATATTGCTGACCATGAGCATGCCGGTGGAGACGGTCAGCACGAACACCAGGTACACCAGGTTTTCGCCCGGGATGCCGAGGTCCGTGGCCACCCATACCAGGCCGGCCAGTACCCCGGCAGCGGACGGGCTGGGGAGCCCGCGGAAATACTGCTTGTCCGCGGTGGCGATCTGCGCATTGAACCGGGCCAGTCGCAAGGCGGCGCTGGCGGTGTAGATGAAGGCGGCCAGCCAGCCAAGCTTGGCCCAACCCACGCTGACCATGGCATGCAGCGACCATACGTACATGACCAGCGCCGGCGCCAGACCGAAGCACACCATGTCCGAAAGGCTGTCGTACTGGACGCCAAACTCACTCTGGGTATTGGTCAGCCGCGCCACGCGCCCATCGGTTCCGTCCAGAATCATGGCGATAAAAATGGCGATGGCTGCCGGTTCAAAACGACCGTTCATGGCGGCGACGATCGAATAAAAGCCGGCAAACAGGCCGGCCGTGGTGATCATGTTCGGCAGCAGGTAGATCCCGCGCCGCCGTTTGTTCAGCGCATCCGCAGGATCAATGTCGTCATGGCGCTGGAGCATGTCAGGCATGTACCAGTCTGGCGATGGCATCCATGCCCGCCCGTACCGGATCACCCACCGCCACGGCCGGGATACTGTTGGCAGGGAGATAGATTTCGATACGCCCGCCCATGTGCACGAAGCCGCAGCGCTTGCCCTGGCCGATCCGGTCACCGAAACGCACGTAACACTGAGGATTGTTGTGCAGCCGCCCCTTGTTCATGACCAGCACGATATCATCCCCCTCATCGGTTTGCAGCAACACCCCGTGCGGGTTCCCGCCATGATCCGCAAGCCGCGGTGGTTCCAGTACCTTGCCCTCGACCGGGCTGCGCGTGGTGTACACGCCGTACGGGCTCATGTCGACCGCCACCCGCAGGCTGTCACGACCCAGGTAAGGGTCATGCACCTTGTCGACCCCGAGGACCCTGCCATCGGCCGGACTCAGCACACTCATGGGCAACGACGGAATGGTCCGGTCCGGGTCGCGGAACAGGACCAGCACCAGTACCGCCAGGGCCCAGAACCCCAACGACTGTAGCAACCCGCCAAAATGCAGCGCCAGTACGGCAGCCAGCAGGGCCAGCAGGAAGGGCAGCAGCCCCTGCCTGGCGATCAGGGAATTACTGTTCACGGCCGGAACGTCCGCAGACCCGGATTCGCAGAGTGATTGCCGCGCCGGTCAGTTCACGCTCTGGTCGACGATCTTGCCTTCGTTGATCCAGGACATCATGCCGCGCAGCCTGGCGCCGACCACCTCGATCTGGTGTTCACGTCCGATCCGGCGCTTTGCCTTCAGCGTGGGGGCACCGGCCTGGTTCTCCAGGATGAACTCGCGTGCAAACTCGCCGTTCTGGATTTCATCCAGGATGTGGCGCATCTCCTGCTTGGTCTCCGCAGTTACCACACGCGGACCGCGGGTCAGGTCGCCGTATTCGGCGGTGTTGGAGATGGAATAACGCATGTTGGCGATACCCCCCTCGTACATCAGGTCGACGATCAGCTTGAGCTCGTGCAGGCACTCGAAGTAGGCCATCTCGGGCGCGTAGCCGGCCTCGACCAGGGTCTCGAAACCCGCCTGCACCAGCGCGGTCGCTCCGCCGCAGAGCACGGCCTGTTCACCGAACAGGTCGGTCTCGGTTTCCTCACGGAAGGTCGTCTCGATGATGCCGGCACGCCCCCCGCCGTTGGCGGATGCGTAGGAAAGCGCGATGTCACGGGAACGGCCGCTGGCATCCTGGAACACGGCGATCAGGCTGGGTACGCCGGCGCCGGCCTTGTAGGTGGAACGCACCAGGTGACCCGGGCCCTTGGGGGCGATCATGATCACATCCAGGTCGGCACGCGGCTCGATCTGCTGAAAGTGGATGTTGAACCCGTGTGCGAAGGCCAGCACGCCGCCCTGCCGGATATGCGGGGCAATGCTGTCGCGATACAGTCTGGCCTGGTGCTCGTCGGGGGCCAGCACCATCACCAGGTCGGCACCCTTGACGGCCTCGTCAATCGGCTTGACCGTGATGCCCGCCTTCCTGGCCTTGGCCTCCGAGATCGATCCGGCCCGTAACCCGACTGTCACGTCCACGCCGGAATCCTTGAGGTTGTTGGCATGGGCATGGCCCTGCGAACCATAGCCGATGATGGCCACCTTCATGCCGCGGATAAGGGAAAGGTCAGCGTCTTTGTCGTAATAGATATTCATGGTCAATTCCCGTAATGTTGCCTGTCTGCGGCATGCAGCATTGCCGCAAGTGAATGGAAAGTCTGGCTGAGGCTCAGAGCTTCAGCGACCGGTCCCCGCGGCCGATGCCGGACACGCCGGAACGCACCACCTCGATGATCAGTCCCGGTTCCAGCGCCTGCACGAATGCATCCAGCTTCTCGCCGGCCCCGGTCATTTCAATTGTATAGGTCTGATCGGTCACGTCGATGATGCGGCCGCGGAAAATATCGGATACCCGCTTGAGCTCATTGCGGTTCTCGCCCTGCGCCCGCACCTTGATCAGCATCATCTCGCGTTCGATATGCGGCCCTTCGGTCATATCCATCAGCCTGACCACATCGATGAGCTTGTGGAGCTGCTTGGTGATCTGCTCGATGATCTCGTCGGTGCCGCTGGTTACCAGCGTCATGCGCGAGAGCGACGGGTCCTCGGTCGGCGCCACGGCCAGCGACTCGATGTTGTAGCCGCGTGCCGAGAACAGCCCGGCCACGCGGGACAGCGCACCGGCCTCGTTCTCGATCAGGATGGAAATGATATGGCGCATGTCAGATCAGGATCATTTCATTCTGGCCGCCGCCGGCCGGAATCATCGGGTAGACATTCTCTTCCCGGTCGGTCAGGAAATCCATGAACACCAGCCGGTCCTTCAGCTTCATCGCCTCGACCAGCGCGCCCTCGACGTCGGCCGGGCGCGTGATCTGCATGCCGACGTGCCCGTAGCTTTCCGCCAGCTTGACGAAATCGGGCAACGATTCCATGTACGACATGGCATAGCGCTTCTGGTAGAAGAACTCCTGCCACTGGCGCACCATGCCGAGGTAGCCGTTGTTGAGGTTGATGATCTTGATCGGCAGTGAATACTGGCGGCAGGTCGACAGCTCCTGGATGCACATCTGGATGCTGCCCTCACCGGTGATACACGCCACCGTGGCGTCGGGGTGGGCAAACTGCACCCCCATGGCGGCGGGCAGGCCGAAGCCCATGGTGCCGAGTCCGCCGGAGTTGATCCAGCGCCGCGGCTTGTCGAACTTGTAGAACTGCGCGGCCC
>CAYUFA010000051.1:0-19149 GCA_964443845.1 uncultured Ectothiorhodospiraceae bacterium | reverse complement strand
ATATCGGGGTTGAAGGCGTTGCTGTCGGCGGCAGCGGCAAGCGTCGGAACGAGACTCGCCGTTACCACCGCGAGGTGTCTGAGTTTCATGTTGTTTCTCCAGGATCAGTAGCCGGCCGCACCCTGCGTATGTGACACAGGCGCAGGCCGGTGAGTTGGCAAGAATGCAAACTGGATCAGGCTGGAGTGTGGTGCGGGGGACCGCGTTGACTGAGGGCGAAATGGAACGGGTGGATGAGAGCGGGTGCCGGGTGGTCGGGTATGCTCTCCAGCAGGTACGGGAACGGACCGGACTGCAGGGAAAGGGCGGCGGGTGTTGCGCCGTTACTCAGGTGACCGGTGAAGACACAGATCACGCAGCCGGAATCCGGGTGCATGAGGTGTGCCGTCAGCTCGTGGTGCAGGTGGAACCAGCCGAGGAACAGCAGGGAGACCGCCAGCAGCAGGCTGATGCGAAAACGCAGGCGTGGTGATTGCATCCTCATCGAGGCCGTATTTTAGGAGGATGCCTGCGGCGGAACAAGTTACTGTGCCGGTTTCGGTCGCCATGCGGTGAGCCGCGCGGGTTACGCGGCTCACC
Organism: uncultured Ectothiorhodospiraceae bacterium; assembly: GCA_964443845.1. Taxonomy (GTDB): domain Bacteria; phylum Pseudomonadota; class Gammaproteobacteria; order UBA9214; family UBA9214; genus UBA9214. The sequence continues at coordinate 18,570 of CAYUFA010000051.1, read as the reverse complement.
GCAGGCGGAGGGGGTTACTTGTCGGAGTCACCTGCCGGCTTTTTCTGCATGGCGGTAGCCGGATGCGCCCTGGCAGCCTGGTGATGCTTCCAGGCGACGAAGGAAGCGCGGCTCAGCTTGCCGTGCTTCGCCAGGGTGGCGAAGTCACGGGACAGGGCCTGGTCCGCATGCGCCTCGCTGCCTTCGATATACCCGTCCTTGTTGATGTCCAGCCGCTTGAATTCCAGGCGCGCGGCCGCCCCGGCCTTATGGTGGTGCGTCTTGTGCTGCACGGCGGGAGGACCCTGCGTTCCCGCTGCAAGGACTGCACCGGAGGCCAGAACGGCGGCCAGGGAAGCAACTACGATCATTCTGTTCATACGTACCCTCCTGAGGTACCCAAAACGTGGGGAATGGATCGCCTACCACGACGGTATGCGTGTGCCGCAGTACCAGGTGGCTGGTGTCAGCGGCGGAGGTTGGAGGAGCGGCGCGGAAATTAGTTCTGGCCGTCGCGGGAAATATTTCTGGCCCGGTCAGCCGCGAACTGCCGGATGAGGGCGCGCATCGAGGGCGAGTCCCAGTCGCGGGGTCCGAGGGCGCGCCCGGCGATCCGGCCCTGCCGGTCGATCAGGTATGTCACGGGGACACCCCAGGTCCAGTAGCGGTCCGTGATCCGGCTTTCCCGGGCCAGGTAGACCGGGAAGGTGATGCCCAGGCCTGCGGTGTACCGGTCGATGTCCGCCCGGGTGGCATCGGTGTCGATCGCCACGGCCAGGAACTCGACATCGGAGGCGGACAGGCGGTGCGCCAGCGCTGCCAGGACCGGCAGTTCCTTGCGGCAGGACGTGCACCAGGTCGCCCAGAAGTGCACGATCACGGGGTGGCCGCGCAGTGCCGCGAGCGGCAGGTCGGGTTCGGTTGCGCCGTGCAGCACGAAATCCGGGGCCGGCTCGTCCAGTTGCTGCAGGTGGTGGGCGGCGAGGCTCGCCGTGCCCAGGGCCAGCGCCGGCCCGGCACCCAGGCAGAGGGCTGCCGCCAGCAGGATGCGCGCGCCGGTCTGCATCAGAACAGGTAGCTGGCGGAACCGAACACCTTGCGGGTTTCGCCGAGCTGCAACTCGTTCAGCTTGTGGTAGACCGGTTGCTGGTAAGTGGCTTCGAAGATCCAGTGCGCGGCCACCCGGTACTGCACGCCGGGCGTCAGGTAGACGGTGTGACCGCCCGAATCCGGCACCGGCGCGCCATCGAGTTGCTCGCGCCTGCGGTATTCGCCGTTGATGCCCAGCGAGACAAACAGGGCGTTGGCGGATGCACCGGCCACGGACGGACTGACCCGGTATTTCCCGGTCAGGTCATAGTTGAGCGAGTTGCCGAACCGGTGCGCGAGGTCACCGGTTTCGCCCTTGCCCGTGATCGAGGCCAGCAGGTTGGCGGACACGGACAGGCGTCCCGTGGCATGGTTGACCGAGAGGCCCAGCAGCAGGTCGGTCGAGCCGGTGCCGGGCTGCAGGTGGGCATCCAGATACTCGCCCTGGTCACCGTGCAGGTCGGTTGCGCCGGTCGGCAGCTTCACGCCCAGCAGTCCCGCCACCAGGGTGGTGGAATCGAGGGTATGCCGCGTGACCAGCGTGTAGCGCCCCAGCAGGGACAGGTCGCCGAGGGCGCTGGCACTGCCGGTGGTGTCCTCGCGCTCCGGGTCGCCGGAGGGTGCGGTGACCAGTTCGCCGTCCCCGATGGTCTTGCGATACGGCAGCGTGGCCAGCAGCAGGAGGCGGTCCGTAAAGCTGTAGAAACCCGAGAACTCGGTGGTCCAGTATTCCTCGCTCACGCCGGGATTGGGCCGCTTGTCGTCCTGCGCGTACACCCGGTCCAGCAGGGAATAGCGCTGTGCGATGCGTACCCCGGCGCCGGTCTGGGATTGCAGGGGTGAGATGCCCTGCCCGATCAGACAGTATTCGCAGGCATGGACGGGGCCGGTGGCAAGGGAGCCGGCCAGCAGGGCTGGGACAAACCGTTTCATTACTGATTTCCCGGACGTTTTTGTTGTGGCGATGCACTACGCTTGCGGCATCCTAGCGGACGAGACGGTGGGTGCCCATGTGACATAGTGTCGCAGCGGGCCGGACCGGAACCGGGATTCCCGGGAAACGGTCCGGAACCCCGGCGTCACTTACGCCACCCCGGTCAGGACTGCGTCGGGTTGCCAGCCTTCGTCCCGGAGGGACTGGCGGCGGTGTGTGCCTTCCCGGCGCTGACCGCTGGCCGGGCTGACTTGTGCTGCGTTGCTGTCGAGGTGGTTTTTGGGGCAAATTTCCGGTCGAAGGCGGACAGCCTGGCAAGGTAGTGCTGGTAGCCCGGCTCCCGGGGCATGGATGTTCCCGGGGTCTGGGCCAGTGCAGCACCGCACGCCAGGCAACCGGCACATGCGGCAATCAGTATTTTCCTGTTCATGGGTAACCTCCTGAGATGGCAGCTGGATGTGGTTAATGGAAGCCTGCTGCAGGCCTGCCGTCGACGTCTGCGCCTGATGCGGGAGCGTACGGCAATTTCTCTACCAGTAAGATTTCCCTGCGGGCCGTGAGTTCCGCCAGTCGCGTGCACCGGCACGGTTTCCAACGGCCAGGTGTTGGCCGGTTTACAGCGCCATGCGCGCCGTCAGGCGTTGCAGTGATTCGAACAGCACGGCCGCGCAATACAGCGCGGCGACCGCCAGGGTGGCCAGGGTAGCAGCCGTGTGAGCGACCCCTGCCGGGGCGAGCCAGCCACTCAGGTTGAGACCGAGTACGGTTGTCGCTGCCAGCCACAGTGCCGGGCCGGGCGTGGCAGTGCCGGCCACGCCCGGCAACTGGAGCAGCAACATGCCCATGGCGATCCAGCCCAGCGTCGCGTGGCCGGCGTGTTCCGGCGATGTCAGGAACGCCGCGCCGGCCAGGCTGCCCGCGGTCAGCCACTGCAGCAGCCGGAACTGCGGATTCCAGGCCGTGTCCGTGCGGGCGCTACGATTGTCGGTTTGATTCATTGCTGATCCCTCCAGGTTCATTGCACATGCGGCAGGATAGCCGGCGCAACTGAACCCGCCCTGAAACGAAGCTGTGTTCACCCTGAACGGGTTCGTGGCAGCTGCGCGCGCTGCTTTCCGGGGTTGCGGGAGATACGCGGCGTGCGCGCATTCAGTCTGGTTTCAGCCAGCCCCGCTAGCCTGTACTCCGGATGCACACTGGAGACGATACATGCCACAGCAAGACCGCTCGATCCGCGTCTGGGATCCCCTCGTGCGCGTATTCCACTGGGCACTGGCAACCGCATTCCTGGCCGCCTGGCTGAGCGGCGAGGAGTGGCTGGTCCTGCACGTGGCGGCCGGCTACACGGTGCTGGGCCTGGTGTCGTTGCGCATCGTCTGGGGTGTGGTCGGCACCCGGCATGCCCGTTTCACGGATTTCGTGCGCGCTCCGTCCACCGTGCTGGCCTATCTGAAGGACGTGCTGACCTTCCGCGCCAGACGCTACCTGGGACACAACCCCGCCGGCGGCGCCATGGTCCTCGCGCTGCTCGTCAGCCTGGCGTTGAGCGCCGTCTCGGGACTGGCCCTGTATGGCTACCAGGAGTTCACCGGACCGCTGGCCACCATGATGGTCCACGCACCGCACTGGCTGGGACATGCACTGGAGGAAGCGCACGAATTCCTGACCGGCCTCACCCTGCTGCTGGTCGTGCTGCACCTGGCCGGTGTGGCACTGGCCAGTCTGCAACACCGGGAAAATCTGGTCCGCAGCATGTTCAGCGGATGCAAGCAACAGGAGCTGTCGTGATGAAACCATTCGTACTCGTAACCGCACTGCTGGCCGCGACGGCCAGCCCCGTCCTGCAGGCCGAAACCGTTACGGAGGTACAGAACCGCTATCGGACCGGCGGAGCCGGTCCCTTTCACTTCGAGCGTGGGGAACGGCTCTGGAACAGCCGGCAGTTCCAGGAGCGCCGCTGTTCCGACTGCCACGGCGCGGATCTGAAACAGCCGGGCATGCATCGGCGTACCAGGCAGCCGATCGAACCCATGGCGCCGTCGGTCGCGCAACACCGCTACACCGACCCGGCCAAGGTGGAGAAGTGGTTGCTGCGCAATTGCAAGTGGACCTGGGGCCGGGCATGCACGGCACAGGAAAAGGGCGATTTACTGGAATATCTGAAGCGACTGTGAGGGAAATGCGATGAAGCAATGGATCATCGGCGGCCTGCTTGCCGCCAGCGGTATGATGGCTGCCGGTCTGGTGACCGGCAGCCGGTACGAGGGTGAACGCGAAGAGCACGGGAAGCGCTTCGGCTTCAGCCTGCAGGACGTGGCACCCGTGCAGAACGCGCGCTACACGGAGGAATGCGGCAGCTGCCACTTTGCCTATCAGCCCGGACTGCTGCCGGCGGCCTCCTGGCACAAGCTCATGGGCACGCTGGCCGACCATTTCGGCGAGAACGCCGAGCTGGATGCGGACACGGCCGCGCAGCTGCGCCGTTATCTGGAAGCCAACGCCGCCGACCGGGTGTACGCAGGCCGTTCCCGGGGCATTGCCAACTCGCTGCGTGGCATGGCCCCGCTGCGCGTCACGGAAACGCCGTACTTCCGGCGCCAGCATGAGGAAATCCCGCAGCGCGCGGTGCAGGGCAACCCGGACGTCGGCAGTTTCAGCCGCTGCGCTGCCTGCCATACCCGTGCCGGGGAAGGGGTCTACAATGAACACACCGTACGGATCCCGGGATGGGCTGGCAGGGGCGACTGAGCACGCTGGCGCTGGTTCTCTGCCTGGGGTCGGTGCAGGCGGACGATCTGGAGCGCATGCGCCGCCTGCGCGCCGCCGGTGACATCCTGGCGCTCGAGGTGGTTCTGGAGAGGCTGCCCGGGGGCCGCGGCAGCCGGATACTGGAAGTGGGACTGGAAGAGGAAAACGGTGTGCTGGTGTACGAAATCGAACGCCTCGAGGCGGCCGGGCAGGTGCGGGAATACCGCATCGATGCCCGTACCGGTGAATGGGTCCGGCGCGGAGCGGAGTGATGCGGCTGTTACTGGCGGAAGACGATGTCGAACTGGTGGAACACCTGAAGCCGGCGCTGGTCCAGGCGGGATTTGCCGTGGATGTCGCCGGCAACGGGGTGGATGCCGAGCACCTGGGCGATACCGAGCCCTACGATGTGGTGGTGCTGGACCTGGGTTTGCCGGAGCGGACGGGGCTGGAGGTGCTGGCTCACTGGCGTGGCCGCGACAACCGGGTCCCGGTGCTCATCCTCACGGCGCGGGGTGCCTGGCACGAGCGCGTGGACGGTTTCCGGGCCGGCGCAGACGACTATCTGGGCAAGCCCTTTCACGTCGAGGAACTGCTGGTGCGCCTGCAGGCCCTCATCCGCCGCAGCGGCGACCGGCCCGGTCCGGTGATCCGCACCGCTGGCCTGACCCTGGACGAGGAACGCCAGCAGGTCCGCACGCCGGACGGCCGCAGCATCGACCTGACGGGAACCGAGTTCCGCCTGTTGCGCTACTTCATGCTCAACCCGGAACGCATCCTGTCCAAGACCCGTCTCACCGAACACGTCTACGACCAGGAATTCGAGCGTGACAGCAACCTGATCGAGGTCTACGTGCGCCGGTTGCGCGAAAAGCTCGGCAGGCAGCACATTCGAACCCTGCGCGGGCAGGGCTACCTGTTTCCGGAACAGCCGGAATGAACTCGCTGGAACGTCGCCTGCAGGCGGGGCTGGTGCTGAGTGTCGCCGGCTTCACGCTGCTGTTCCTGTTGCTGGGCGGGTATACGGTGCGCCGGCTGAGCGAAGGGTACGTGCTCGGGCGGCTGGAACACGACGCCGAGGCCCTGCTCGGTGCCGCACACTGGAACGGACAGGACGGTTTCACCGTGTCCGACAACCGCATCACGCCGGTCTACGTGCAACCCCGTTCCGGTCACTATTACGCGCTCCGCAGCGGCGATCGGCCGGCCGCGTTTTCGCGCTCGCTGTGGGATTTCGAACTGCCGGTACCGGTGCTGTCACCAGGCCAGCAGCGGACCCGGAAGGTCGCGGGGCCGGGCGGACAGCGGCTGCTGGAACTGTCTTCCGGCTACCGGAAACAGGGCCACTCGCTGGTGATCAGCGTGGCGGAGGACATCAGCCTGCTGGACCGCCAGATCGATCGCTACCAGTGGAGTTTCGGGCTCGGTGCCGCGGTCCTGCTCGGCCTGCTGCTGCTGCTGCAGCGCCGGCTGGTGCGGCAGGGGTTCCAGCCGCTGGAGCGGATCAGGGCGCAGGTGCAGCAGGTGGTCAACGGCGCGCAGGAACGCCTCGACACGCAGGTGCCCAGCGAGGTGTTTCCGCTGGTGCGCGAGATCAATCACCTGCTGGCACTGCTGGAAACCCGGCTGACCCGCTCGCGCCACGCGCTGGGTAACCTGGCCCATGCGCTCAACACGCCGCTGAACCTGATGGTGCAGGAACTGGATGAAGTCCCGCTGCCCGCAGATGTGCACGGCCGGCTGAGCGAGCGCATGGAGCGCATCCGCCGGCTCATCGAGCGGGAACTGCGCCGGGCACGCCTGGCCGGTGGTGGCAAGCCGGGGCAGCACTTCGACCCGGGCGCGGACGTGCCGGGCCTGCTCCAGGTCCTGCAGGGCATGTACCGTGACAGGAGCCTGGATGTCCAGGTGGCCGGGCTGCCTTCCGGGTTGCTGGCGCTGGACCGGGAGGACATGCTGGAACTGCTGGGCAACCTGCTCGACAACGCCTGCAAATGGTCGCGTGGCCGGGTGGCGCTGCGCATCGTGCGGGAAGACGGCATCCGCATCCAGGTCGAGGACGACGGACCCGGCGTGGATGAGGCGAACCTGCAGCAACTGACCGGACGGGGGGTGCGCATCGACGAGCAGGCGCCGGGGCACGGCCTGGGGCTGGCGATCGTGCACGACATCGTGCGCCTGTACGACGGACACCTGGCGTTCAGCCGTTCGGAACGGCTGGGCGGCCTGTGTGTGCGTGTGGACCTGCCGGCCGCTGCGGGCACGTAACAAGCCACGCACAGATCATGTTTTCACAGCAGCGCTGGATAGCGGAACGCTAGCAGAAATTGTCCGGCAGGCGCTGGAATGCCGGCCGGAATGTGGTCCGGAAATACGCAGGCTGCCACCCGGTCACCCGGGGATTCCGGCACCGAGGCCGGGATTCAAGTTTTTACGTCCGCACACGATAAACGTGGGTATCCATTCTTCTGTCTGGTCCTGACTGTCCGGGTTGTCGATTCATGCGCCAGGGTGGCGCTTCTTCTGTGCCGGGCGTGTCCGCCGCGGGTACGGAAGGTGACAAATGAGAGGGAACTCAGCATGGCGGTAAAGAAAATCCGTTCCGGGGATGTCGAAATCGGCATGTTCATCTCGAGTCTCGACCGGCCATGGCTGGAGACACCCTTCCTGTTCCAGGGCTTCACGGTTCGGGACAGCAAGGAGATCGAAACCCTGCAATCGCTGTGCCGTGATGTATACATCATGATGCCCGACGAGGAGATCGAGCTGAGCGGCGGCAGCAATCGCACCAGTATCGGGCCGGAGTACGCCGAACTGGTGGGCCGCAAGCAGTACCAGGTGACCCAGCCACCCGAGGAGGCACTGCGCGAAGCGCGTCCTTCCCATGAAAAAATCTCCTGCCTGGTGCAGGACATCGAAAAGGCGCTGCGGGAAGACCAGGAAGTCGACGTGCAGTTGATCAAGCGCTCCGTCGATGTGATGGTGGACAGTATCGAGCGCAATCCCGACGCCTACATCTGGCTGACCCGGATCAAGAAGTACGACTCGTATATCTACAAGGACTCGCTCAGCGCATCGGTCTGGGCCACCACCCTGGGACGCGAACTCGGACTGGAACGGGAAAAACTCAACGCACTGGCCACGGGTGTGATGTTCATGGACATCGGCAAGACAGCGCTGCCGGCGTCGTTGCTGTCCAAGGTGGGAAGGCTGTCGGATGACGAGTGGGAGCTGATGAAGTCCCATGTCCAGCTTGGGATAGACATTCTTTCCGACAGCTGGGATGTGTCCCCGGACGTGCTCGAAATCGTGCGCACGCACCACGAGCGGGTGGACGGCAGCGGTTACCCGGGCAATCTGAGCGGCAACCGCATCCCGCTGCTCGGCCAGATCGCCGGGGTGGTCGATTTCTACACGGCGGTCACCTCGACGCGACCGTATGCCAAGGCAGTCTCGCCCTCAACAGCGACCTACATGCTTTACCAGCAGCAGGGACGCCTCTTTTCCGAACAGATCGTCCAGAAGTTCATCTATTCCCTGAGTACCTACCCCACCGGTTCGCTGGTCGAACTGAGCAGCGGCGAAGTGGCCCTGGTCATTTCACAGAATCCTGGCCTGCGGCTCAAACCCAACGTGGTGCTGCTGCTCGATCCCGACAAGCGTTCGTACGGATCGTACCCCGTCATCAACCTGGCAGACCCCACTCACGGCCACCTCGGCAATCCGCTCACCATCAAAACCACCCTGGCAGATGGCGAGTACGGCATCCGCATGGAAGAATTGTCCTTTTGACGCACTGGATAAACCAGGCGGATACGGTGACAGCACGGGTGTCCGCACCTTTATCTGGCCAGGTTCGCGGCGGCCATCCGCTTTCCAGGCATCGGTAACCGGTTGCTTCCGCGACAGGCGCTGTCCGGAAGTCGCATGGTCCACGTGCGCGCCGGTTCCAGGATGGTAGACAACGCAGCACCGGCGGCAGAGCCGGCTTTCGGCCCAGCGCATACAGGGCGCCTCGATACCGGCAGGCCTGCGGCAAGCCGCCGGTCGGGATATGGCGGGAGCGGGCTGCGCTGTTTTCAGTCGATGTGCCCACCCTCGAGGGCGGGCACGATCCAGTAGTGCAGACCGGCGCCGCGAAAATCCTCGTGCAGCCGGGTGACGATGTCACGTGCGGTATCGAGCGGCAGCTGGGAGTGGAACATGATCTGGTTCTGCCGGCCCTCGACCTGTTCGCTCATGCTCAGCTGCTCGTGGGCGGTGCCGTGACCGCTCACCGGCGCGGTGCTGAAGCCGCTGACGTCGGCGCGCGCCAGCAGCCAGTCGACCATGGTCTGTTCGATGTCCGGTGTCGCGATGATGACCAGCAGGCATTGTTCCATCGGGGTTTCCTCGTTAGCGTGCACCGAAGCGCCGGTACAGGATCGGGAGCAGGACGAGCGTCAGCAGCGTGGAGGTGACCAGGCCACCGATCACCACGATGGCCAGTGGCCGCTGGATCTCGGAGCCGGGACCGGACGCGAACAGCAGCGGTACCAGGCCGAAGGCGGCGATGCTGGCGGTCATCATCACCGGACGCAGCCGCCGCCGGGCACCCTCGACCACCACGCGGCTCATTTCCATGCCGTGACTCAGTAACTGGTTGAAATATGACACCATGACCACGCCGTTCAGCACCGCGATACCGAGCAGGGCGATGAAGCCGACCGAGGCCGGGACTGACAGGTACTCGCCGGATATCCACAGCGCCAGCACCCCGCCGACCAGGGCAAAGGGGACGTTCGACAGGATCAGCGTGGCCTGGCGCACCGAGCGGAAAGTGGAGAACAGCAGCAGGAAGATGAGGCCGAGCGCGACCGGCACCACCATGGCCAGGCGTGCGGCGGCACGCTGCTGGTTCTCGAACTGCCCGCCCCAGGCCAGGTAGTAGCCGGCCGGCAGCTTGACCTGCGCGGCGACCTGCCGCCGGGCTTCCTCCACGAAGCCGACCAGGTCCCGGCCCGTAACATTGGCGATGACCACCGCCATGCGGGTGCCGCGCTCGCGGCCGATGGACACCGGGCCGTTCATCCGCTCGATGCGCGCCAGCGTGGACAGGGGCACGTTGCGCCCGTCGGGCAGGGTGATCATGAGATTCGCGAAATCCGGCGGCGAACTGCGCAGCTGCGGGTCGCCGCGCACGATCAGTGCCGTGCGCCGCGCGCCCTCGTAGATCGTACCCAGGCGGCGCCCCTCCACATAGGTGCGCAGCACGTTTTCGATGCCGTCGATGGTGAAGCCCAGGCGGCCGACGGCGAGCCGGTCGATGTCGATCCGCAGGTACTGGACACCCGCGTTTTTCGGGGTGTAGACGTCTTCGGCGCCCGGGATGGTGCTGAGCACGCGGGTGATGGCTTGCGCCGTGCGGTTGAGTGCGCCGAGATCGGTGCCGAAGATCTTCACGGCCAGGTCGCCGCGTACGCCGGTGAGCATTTCCGAGACCCGCATCTCGATCGGTTGCGTGAAGGCGTAGGAAATTCCCGGGAACCCGTCGAGCACCTGGCGGATTTCGCCGATCAGAGCATCCTTGTCCTGCAGGCGCCACTGGTCGCGCGGTTTCAGCACCAGGAAGGTGTCGGTCTGGTTGAGACCCATCGGGTCCAGGCCGATTTCGTCGGAGCCGGTGCGCGCCACGATATTCACGATCTCGGGCACCCGCTCGAGCAGTGCCTGCTGGATGCGGGAATCGAGCGCGAGTGACTGTGCCAGGCTGATCGAGGGCAGTTTCTCGAGCTGCACGATGAGGCTGCCTTCATCCATGGTGGGCATGAAGGTCTTGCCCAGGCGCGTATAGCCGAAGCCGGCCACCACCAGCAGGGCCAGCGCCACTCCACCGACCGTGCGCCCGTGCCGCAGGCACCAGTCGAGCGACCTGGCGTAGACGGCCAGCAGCATGCGCACCGCCAGCGGTTCCCGGTGGCTCACCTTGCGCAGCAGGTAGGAGGCGAGCACCGGGATCACCGTCAGCGAGAGCAGCAGCGAGGAGGCCAGGGCAAACACGATGGTGACGGCGACCGGCGTGAACAGCTTGCCTTCCAGGCCCTGCAGGGTGAGCAGGGGCAGGAATACGATGATGATGATGACGATGCCCGAGGTTACCGGCACCGCGACCTCGCGCACGGCGCGGTAGATCACGTGCAGGCGCGGCAGCGGTCGTTCCTGGCGCTGGCCGGCGAGATGGGAGACGACGTTCTCGACCACCACGACCGCGGCGTCGACCAGCATGCCGATGGCGATCGCCAGCCCGCCCAGGCTCATCAGGTTGGCGGACATGCCGAAGTAGTCCATCAGGATGAAGGTCGAGAGTGCCGCCAGCGGCAGCACCAGCGCCACGGTGAGCGCCGCACGCAGGTTGCCCAGAAACAGCACCAGCAGCACCAGCACCAGCACGATGGCCTCGCCCAGGGCCTCGGACACGGTGTTCACCGCGCGGTCGACCAGGTCGCCGCGGTCATAGAAGGTCCGCGTGGTCACGCCTTCCGGCAATCCCGGTGCGAGTTCGGCGAGCTTGGCGCGGACGCCCTGGACCACGTCCCGGGCATTGGCGCCGCGCAGGCCCAGCACCAGACCCTCGACCGTTTCCCCCTTGCCGTCGTGGGTCACCGCGCCGTAGCGGGTCAGTGCGCCGATGCGGGCGTCCGCGACGTCTCCAAGGCGCACCGGTTCGACCGCGTTGCTCTTGACCACGATGTTGCGCAGGTCTGCCAGGTTACGGATGCTGCCCTCGCTGCGCACCAGCAGGGTTTCCTCGCCGTCGACCAGCCGGCCTGCACCGTCGTTCCGGTTACCCGTGCGCAGGCTCTGTTCGAGCCGGTCCAGATCGAGGCCCTGGGCATAGAGTCGCGCATGATCGGGCACCACCACGAAGCTGCGCACTTCGCCACCCAGCGCGTTGACGTCGGCCACGCCCGGCACGATGCGCAGCGCCGGTCGAATCACCCAGTCGAGCAGGGTGCGCCGTTCCATCAGGGAGCGGCTGCCTTCGATCGTGAACATGAACATCTCGCCCAACGGGGTCGTCATGGGTGCGATGCCGCCGGAGATGTCCCCGGGCAGGTCGCCCCGGATGCCATTCAGGCGCTCCGCCACCTGCTGGCGCGCGCGGTAGATGTCGGTGCCCTCCTCGAAGTCGACCGTGATGTCGGCCAGGGCGTACTTGGAGGTCGAGCGCAGCATGGTCTGGTGCGGAATGCCGAGCATTTCGACCTCCACCGGGGCGGTGATGCGCGCCTCGACCTCGCCCGGGGTCATGCCGGGCGCCTTGATGATGACCTTGACCTGGGTGGTCGAGACGTCCGGGAAGGCGTCGATGGGCAGGTGGCGGAAGGCGTACCACCCGCCGCCGCCCAGCAGGGCGATGAACAGCAGGATCAGCAGGCGCTGGGTCAGCGCGAACTGGATGAGACGCGCCAGCATCACTGGCCGTTCCCGATGCCGGTCAGCATCGCCTTGAGCGTGGCGGTGCCGCTGACCGCGATCTGCGCGCCGGCCGGCAGCCGGGCCGCAATCACCGCGTCGGCGTCCCGTTCCTCGATCACCGTGACGTCGCGGGGGGCGAACCCGTCCGCTACCCGGACGAACACCACCGTCCTGTCGCCCAGCCGCACCAGCGCCCTGCGCGGCACGCGGAAGCGCGCCGGCTGCCCGTCGGTCGCGCAGCGGCACGTGACTTCCACCTGCACGAACTGGCCGGGATGCAGGGTTGCGGCACCCTCATCTACCTCGGCACGCAGCAGGACGCCCTGGTCGGCCGGGTGGATCTCGCGGCCGATGGTGATGACGTGTCCGCTCACCGGCAACGGCGGGATGTCAACGCGATCCCCGATCGCCACGCCCTGGATGTGCTCCAGAGGAACGTGGATCTCGAGCCAGAGCGGCTTGAGGCTGGCGATGCGGTAGATCGGTGTCGCGGCGTCGACGCGCTGGCCGGCGGTCGTCATCTGTTCCATGACCACGCCGGTGAGCGGAGCGGTAAGCTCGATCGTGCTGCTCAGCGCCTGCCCGTGTTCGAGCTTGTCGACTGCGTCCCGGGTCATTCCGGCAAGGCGCAGCGCCTGGCGTCGCTGTGCCATCTGGGTGGCCAGTTCCTGATAGGCGCTGCGGGTTTCCTGGTAGCGGCGCTCCGCGATGATGCCGTCCTGGTGCAGCTGGCTGTCGCGATCGAGGTTGCGACGTGCCAGCTGCAGCCGGGTGCGGGTCTGCAGCAGGTCGCGCTGCAGGCCGAGCAGGTCGGGGCTCTGGATGCGCGCCACCACCTGGCCCTCGCTGACCGCGTCACCGACCGCGACCAGGACCGTTTCCACCAGACCGCCCACCGGTGTGCTGACCACACGCTGCTGGTTGTTCGGCACGACCACCTGGGCCGGAAAGCGGTCGCTGCGCCGTTCCGTGGCCGGCCGCGGTGCGACCGTCCGGATATCGAAGGTCTGCTGCTGCTGCGCGGTCATCCGCGCCACCGGCGGTTCGGCCGCCGCGGCGCCGAGGCAGCAGGCCAGCAGGATCATAACGCTCGGTATGCGTGTCATGGCAATACTCCCAGTGCCTGGTTATAGCTGGCGATGTCGAACTGCAGCTCGATCCGGCGCCGCTGCAGGTTCTGCTCGGCGTTGAAGGCCTGTGTCTGTACCCGCAGCAGCGTGAACAGGTCGCTCTCGCCGAGCGCGAAGGACTTACGCGCCAGTTCCAGGTTTCTGGCGGCGAGACGGTCCTGTTGCTGTGCCAGCTGCAATGCCTGCTGTGTGGTCTGCAGCGTTTGCGTGGCCTGCTGCAGCCCGATACCGAGCTGCCGTTTCAGTTCGTCGCGTTGTTGCCGGGCCCGAGCCAGTTCGAGCCGGGCCGTGGCCAGCCCGGGCGCGGACTGGGACTTGAGCCCCAGTGGCACCCGGACGATGACGCCGACGCTGTTCTCGTAGTCCTCTCCGCTCAGGGCCCGCTCGTGGCGGGTGCCGAGCAGCAATGTCGGGTTGCCCCGGCGCTCGTGTCGTGCCTGGTCCAGGCGCGCCTGCAGGACGTCGACCTGCGCCATGGTCTCCGCCAGCGCGGGGTGCCGGTCACTGACGCGCTCCTGCTCCGAACGGTTTTCCCGGTACTCCGCCGGGATGCTCTCGAGTCCCGTGAGGATCCGGTAGCGGTCGAACTGTTGCCGCAGGTCCGCCGCCGCGCCGCGATAGTCGTCCTGGCGCGTCAGTGTCTCCTGTTGTGCCAGGATCAGGTCGCTGTCAGGCAGGTCTCCCAGCCGCACGCGCCTGGCCACGTCCTGCTCCAGTTGCCGGGCGGTCTGCCATTCCCGGTGCGCCAGGTTGGTGCGGTTGCGCAGCAGGGCGATCTGCCACAGCGCCTCGCGGACGGTGCCGGCAATGGACAGCCGCAGCGCCTGCTCCGAGACCGCCACGCCCTGCCGCTCACGTTCGGCCACCTGCCGGCGCGCTGCCTTCTGGCCGGGCAGCCAGATCGGCATCTCCAGCCCCCACTCCCATTCGCTCAGTCCGTTCCGGCTGCCGAGGCCGGAGTTGTTATGGCGCACGGACAGGGCGGGATCGGCGGCGAACACGCTGTCGGCCTGCGTGCGCCGTGCATCCGCTTCCTCCAGCCGCGCCTGGAATACCTGCAGGCCGGGATTGCGCCGCCAGGTCTGCTCGACGACGTCGGCCAGGCTGAGTTGGGGCGCAACCGGGACATCGAGCGCGGACGTGCTGGCGACGCCGGCTGCCGGGGGCGCCTCGGCCCGCGCCAGCGTGCACACCAGCACGAGCCCGATGATTCCGATGCTTCCTGTTTGCCTGCTGTGCATGCCTGTTCACCTTGCGTTCCGACCATGCCGGGTGGACATGGTAGTTGCCGGAACTGAATTATTCCTGAAAGGCCGGAATCTCGCGAAATACCGAAGATCCGGCTCAGCGCGGCGCCTGTCCCCGGGTGCGCAGGGCCGGATCGTGGTGCTGACGCAACGGCGGGTGTGGCGCGGACGAGACGGCAGGACATCGATGTACCACGAGCGCGGGCGGGTCCTGGTCCGTGGTATGCGGCCGGCCGGAATCTGTCCCCTGCTTTTCCCTCAAGATTACCGGCCGGGCAACCGACAGATCTGGAGAGGGGTGAATCGGACAGCTTCGGTGTTGTACCATCCCGGCAAGCTGTCGTGCGGACACCGGCGGTGGCCACGTTGCCATGAAGCAAATCAATGTCCTGATGTTGGCTTACTGGGTAGCAGGTCTGCTGGGCGTATTGCTGTCCGGAGGAGTGGCGTACGCCATACCGGATGCCCAGCATGCAGCCAGCGTGGCCCCGGTACGGACCTGCATCGACGGCACCGGCAACCCCGTCCCGGGAAACGATATCTGCCGGGATGCTCCTGAAGTGATGGACCGTGGCGCGGCCGCCGGCAGCAGTGAGCTGTGTATCGATCCCTTCGATACGCGGCAATGTTTCTCGGTCCGGCTGGGCCGGCATATCGGCAGCGACCGCGACATCCTCGGCGAACTGGACGGCATTCGGGTTGACTACAGTATGCGTGGCGGCCTGAAACTGCATGGTATCGCCGGATTTCCGGTTTCCACGAGCGGGGAGACCTTCGATCCTGCACGCAAGGTGTTTGGTATCAGCGCCGCCACAAAACGGCTTGCACGGCCCTGGGACGTGAATGGTTTCCTGCTGGAACAGCAGAATGACGGCAACACGGAAAATCGATCCATGGGCGGGATCGTACGCTATACGCAGCCGGAATGGTCATGGCTGGTCTATCTGGATTACGACGCGGCCGAAAATTCATGGGGCGCGACTACCGCGTCCGGCGCCTGGAAGATTCCCTCCGGCACCACGCTCAGTGCGACGCTCGACCGCCGCACTCAGCCGATTCCCGACCGGCAACTGACCTATCTGCAACAATCCCGGTCCGTGCTGAAAGGGTGGGACCTGGCACTGCCCGTAGACCAGGTGGCGGCATACACCCGTGACGGCAACGGTGAAGTCAGCACCCTGGCCGTCGGCGTGTCGCAGGCGTTATCACGGCGCATCCAGCTGAGTGGTGATCTGGCCGTACTGGAAGCCGGGGGCGGCATACACGCCGAGGCAGTGAAAACGGTCCAGGCAAGGGAATATCTCTATCATTCCAGGCTGAGCGGAAATAGTCTGCTGTTACCCGGTGATCACAACAACCTCGACGTACGTTACAACCTGTCCCCGGCGGGCCGGGTTTCCAGCGTCGCCTTCGACGCCCAATATAAGATGGCCCCACACTGGAATGTTACGCCCGTACTGCGTTGCGACCATCGCAGTGCCGGGCCGGACAACCCGTCGAGCTGGGTGATCTCTCCCGTCCTGAAGATGGACTATCGACCCAACAGGCATTCCGGCTTGCAGATCAAGGCCGGCGGTGCGTGGGCCAGGGGCATCGAGGCGGAGACGGTCGACAGCCGCGGCTCCTATTTCGTAAGCCTGGCGTACCAGTCGAGGTTCTGAAACGCGCCGGAAAGGAATGAAGGAGGCTGAACTCTCCTTGCGGAATGGATTGTCACGGCAGCCGCCGTCGTGCTGGCGATGACCAGGGAATCTCGCATCCAGGCCTGCATGTGCCGGTCACGATTTTCATACGCTACCTGTACCACGTTAGCCGGCTCACAGGAATCAGCTCATCAGGGTACGCGCTACCGCCCCGTTGTTACTGTGTCCCGTTCAGAAAGGAAATGAACCAGCCTCCCATCATGCGAGCTAGTACATTCGTCTTATTGTGTAAAGGATGCTTGTATGTATAGTTGGCCTGGTTGTGGTGTGCACAGACATGTTCAGGAACCTGTTCAGGATGAGGTAGGGGCGTACCGATGCTGGCGGTATATAGCGATAATCACGAACCGGCAATGTTGACGCTGGTACGCAGGGGAAGTAGCACGACCTTGCGTGGGGTGGCGCGTAAGAATGTTGCCATGGAGCTGGAATTCAGTGAAGTGCAGACGTTTGTCTCGGATCTGCAGCAAGCCAGGTATTTCTACCATGATGTCCTCGGCTTACCGCTCCGGCTGGAGTCACCCGGCTTCCTGGTCTTTGACCTGACCGGCGCTGACTTTACCGTTATTCCGGGCGCCGCGCGTAAGCCGCGCAATAAACCCTACGGTGTCGAGCGCGCTACCGTGCTCTGTCTGAAGACGTCCGATATCGATGCTGCATATTCGGAAATGTCCGGGCGTGGCGTTGAATTTCTCTCTGAAATTCAGGGGACCGCTGACGGCAGATTCGCGCCTTTCGAGGACCCGGATGGCAACCTCCTGGAACTCGTCCAGACAGGCACTTAAACCGGCCCGGGCCGGATTTCCCGGGCTGTATAACAGCCGGTTGCAGCAACAGACACATTCCCACGAGATGCTGGCATGGGTGAAGCTCCTAAGGCCTTGCCGAACCGGAGGGCGAGGTACGCCTGTTTCGATATTGCCGTCCGGCATTGCACGGTAACCAGGCTATGGCGGTAATTTCCTGAGCGTATTGCAGGGGCGGGCGCACGGAGTCGCCGCAAGATCCTTGCGGAATGCTGCGCGATTCGATCCCCGTCGAAAGGAAAGAATATGGCAGTAAAAAAAATCCCCGTCTCAGAAGTCGAAGTCGGAATGTTCGTTTCCAGCCTGGACCGCCCCTGGCGGGAGACCCCTTTTCAGTTTCAGGGATTTCCGATCAGTGGGAAAGCCGAGATCGATCAGCTGAACGCATTGTGTCGTGATGTCTATATCGTGGTTCCGGATAAGGAGGCCGTGCCCGGTACCACGCATGCCGTGCCGCAGGCGCAGCCGTCTTCGCACCCAAAAGTGTCGCACAAGCATTACGAGGTCGGGGTCCCCGCCCGGGATGAAGTGCTGGCGGTACATGGATCGCATGCCGACACCGTTGGTCTGCTGGCAGAGATGAACAACATCCTGCGGAAAGACAAGGTGCTGAAACTGTCGATGATGAAGAAATCGATCGCTACCATGGTGGAAAGTATTGAGCGCAACCCGGATGCCTACATCTGGCTGACGCGCATCAGGAAATTCGATTCATATATCTGCCGGGATGCACTCAGTGCATCGGTGTGGGCGACCGCCGTGGGACGCGAAATGGGGCTTGATCGTGACAAGCTGAATGTGCTGGCGACGGGCGCGATGGTTATGGATATCGGCAAGATGGCGCTGCCGGAGACGTTGCTGAACAAGAAAGACCGCTTGTCGGACGATGAGTGGACGTTAATGAAATCTCACGTTGAGCGCGGTCTGCACTTTCTCGCGGAGGCCGAAGATGTGCCTGCCGATGTACTCGATATCGTGCGGACTCACCATGAACGCCTGGATGGCAGCGGTTACCCGGCAGTCCTCAAGGGCGATGATATTCCGCTGCTGGGACAAATCGCCGGTCTCGTTGATTTCTATGTCTCGGTGACCACGGCGCGGCCTTACGCGCAGGCCATGTCATCGACCGAAGCCAGTTACATGCTGTATCAGCAGCAGGGGCGCCTGTTTTCCGAGTCGCTGGCAGGGTGTTTCATGCAGGCCATCAGCACCTATCCGACAGGTTCGCTTGTCGAACTGAGCAGCGGCGAAGTCGGCATCGTCATATCCCAGAATCCAGGCCTGCGCCTGCGGCCCAATGTGGTGTTACTCCTCGATCCGGACAAGCATCCCTACGATGCCTACCCGGTTGTCAGTCTGGCCGATTATACGTTCGGCAACACCAGCAGGCCGGTTGCTGTCATGAAGACGCTCGCAGATGGTCAGTACGGTATCAGGGTAGAGGAACTTGCCTTGTAATCCGGTCTGCTGTCCCGG
>CAYUFA010000050.1:0-19187 GCA_964443845.1 uncultured Ectothiorhodospiraceae bacterium | reverse complement strand
TGTTCAGATGAGCTGACCGATACTTCGGTCCAGCTGTAAACCGGGCCATGCGGCACGCGGGATTTCCCTGTCATGCTCACCCCGGGCGGTCCCGACCAGCATCGGGAGCGTTATGCCGAGGAAATTGTTACGAATTCACGACTATCTCCCAATGCCCAGGTTCGTCCGTCCCGGGGAGCCATTCAAAATCTTCCACATACGCCCCCCATCGGCCCGGCAGCGGGCGGCCCATAGACCGGAAGTCACCGGGTAGGCGGTTCGACACCTGACAGTTTCACCATTACCATCATCCCCTGATCGCGGACGCCTGACCGCCAGTCATGGCATCAGACGCCACCGCTGCAATCATCCTGAATGATCAACCCGGACACACAACATGCCTCAGACATATCACACGCCCCAGCAAGCGGAAGATGCCTTTTACGATGCACTGGAAGAAGGTGACCCGGACAAGCTGCTTTCCGTGTGGGCGGAATCCGATGACGTTCGTTGCCTGTTACCCATGCAGCCAATCGTCCTGGGCCACAAGGGCGTAACCGACCTCTTCACGAAGGTACTCTCGGGGGGCCGCGGCGTATCGCTGGCAATCAAACATCTTGGCTGGATCGAAACGGATGACATTGCCATACACCACGTCGAGGAGACCATCCAGACACAGGCATCCGGCGCACCCCCTCAAGCGCCCCTTTACGGCATCAACATCTACCGTAGGCTGGCGGGTAGCTGGCGTCTGATCGTACACATGAACTCACCCACCCCACCACCCAGTCGTGATCTCGATACACCGCGATAAACCAGCGGACCCGGCCGTTCCTCGCCAGACCGGCGGCTCGGGCCCGTCCCGGGGAGCCATTCCCGTTCCTGGACTCATACACACCCGCGTGTGCCGCCACGGCGGTTCAAATGATCGCAAATCACCCCTGTGGCTGCCTGCATGCTATCCGGTGACCACTTCCACCGGTCCCTGGAGCCGGGTACGCTCCGGGATTGACGTGCAGGACTTCATGCCGCCGACATGAACGAGACACTACAGGAATCCATTGACCGCCAGCGCCGCATCCTGCAGGACTGGCTGTCAGCCCCGCTGCTCCGGATCGCGGAAGACTGCCGGGCGCTGTGGCCGGATCGACCGGCGCTCGAGGCCCGCCTGATGGAGGGCCTGTCCGAACTGCCCTACTGCAAGTACCTGTACCTGCTCGATGAGCGGGCGCACCAGATCACCGCCAACACGTCCCGCGCCGGCCTGCTGGAAGAACACTACGGTCGTGATCGGAGCGATCGTCCCTATCTGGCCCTGGCGCTCGCCGGCAAGCCGTTCTCGCTCTCCGATGCCTACATCAGCCGCAATGCCCGGCGTCCCTCGCTGACGGCCGTGCAGATTATCCAGTCCGGCAACGGCCGCCTGCTTGGCTATCTCGGGGCGGACTTCGACCTGCGCGAACTGCCCGCCACGCAGGCATTGAGCACGCAACCGGGCCAGTGGGTGCAACTCAAGGGAGATCCGGCCATCCGTTCCGGGCTTTTCCACCAGGCACGCGTGACCAGCCCGATGGACGAGCGCCTCGACGTGGTACTGGATCTGCTCAACGAGCTGATCACGGTCAACGGCATCTTCCACACCAAGCTGCACTTCTCGAGTTCCCGCGCAACCCTCTGGTCGGTGGAAGACCCGTTTCGTTTCCGTATCCATGGCATCGACGAGCTCAGCAATCCCGATCTCTGCCTTGCCTATCCCCGCCGGAACTATCCTGCCGATGCCGAGATACCGCAGGATGCCATCGCACGGATACTCCGCTGTTTCCGTGACCTCAGGTTCATGGACGAAACCATTTACCTGCGCTCGGGGATGCTCAATATCTTCAATGGCCTGATCGGACTGACCTTCTCGTGTGACGGGTCCCATTACATGCCCTGGGATGAATTTCTCGACAAAAACCTGGGGTTCTGGCTCGGCACATCCGCACAGGAAGGTGTCTGCTAGGCATCACATCGGCGGTTCGGGTCCGTCCCGGGGAGCCAATTCAGAATCTTCCGCTAGCGCACCCCATCAGCCCGGCATCGGGACACCCATAACCTGGAAGTCACCGGGGGTGCTGCCCGACCGGTTGGCAGCAGTAATGACCCGAGCACGCATTCAGCCATGTTCAGATTCCGGGGTACGTTCAACGTGGTCTGCTTACGCCAGGAACCCGTCTTCCAGCATCAAACAAGCACGGCGACCAAAGCCACCGTTCTTACCAGTACCGCATGCTGTGTTACGCGGCCTGTTTACGTCCTGCCAGACCGAGTACACCGATTAGACCGGACCCGAACATCCACAGCGATGCTGGCAGTGGAATCGACGCCACTGCCGGCAGTTGCATGCTGGTCACATCGATGTTGGCATTGAAACCGAGCCAGGGGCCCGCAGTGAACACACCGCCGGCTACGCCGTCGTCAACGATCGGTAATGCGGAATCGAGTGTCGTCGAAGCCAAGGGGGATGGCCCGATCGGGTAGACATGGCCGGCATTGAGATCCAGTCCGTTACTTGCAGGCAGCGCACCGTTGCCCGAGATGAGGCCGCCGGGCGGATTGGAACCTGCATTGAGCATGCCCGAGGCATCCCACACGATCGTACCGGGCACATTGACATTGCTGTTCCAATCGTACAGGAAGTTCCCCAGGATCAGATCGCCGGGTCCGCCGGCGCCATCGCCCACGCCCTGCAGCACGAGGTCATGAATCTGCCAGGTGCCGGCGTTTCCCCAGTCGAATCCCGCGACCGTGCCGGTACCGGTGCCGCTGGTCGTATCGTAGTTCAGGCTGCCGGAAATCTGGGTGCGCAACCCATAACCCCAGGCAGGATCACTGTAATAGGGGTAACTGGTGTTTTCGAAGGCCTGCCCGAATTGGGCACTATACAGCGTGAACAGACCGTTCCATGTGGCGTCGATCACGGCTGATTGGGCCGCAGGCGCGGTTGCACCAAGAATCGTGGCCACGGACAGGGACAGGATGGTTTGTTTGTTCATTGGTCGACCTCCGTGGGATATGACTTATTAGTTTAGTATTGTGACCCATGGCCGGAGCGCCGCGACGACGAAGCTGCGTACGCGAACCGCCGCACCCGGCCAGCCCATCGGGCGGTGTACAGGTAGCATAATCAAGTATTTCGGAATTATCCACCGGGAACCGGCCGTGCACCTCATTCGCATGCCTGGCGGCAGCTGACAAAGGGATGCTTACCGGTCAGCCGCGGGCCTGTTATGTAGTTGCAGAGCCGAAACTGCCCTGTATCAGGCTGACGCAGATGAGTGTAGCCGGCGTAGAGAACTGCCGCACAAATCGCCAGAAATACTCCGTGCCGCCATCTCACATAGCGCCGGTGGCTAGAACCTGTCGTCATAGATTCCCGGGGAGATAGCCTGATGGGGTCAGACACCACCAACACAAAACCGTAAACCCCGCCTGCTGGAACAGGTCCACCTCGCCTGCCACCACCACTACAGTGTCAGAACGTCAGCGATTGGTAGTCTACTGGATCACTACTGTCCCATATCAATCCGCTGGACGATCAGCAAATCCTTCACTATGCACAGCCTTGCAGGTGATGAGCCAGGCCGGGACATGAAATTCAGCGCCGGCTGTACAAACCCTGTGTCCCTTCTCCCGGAGGGAGAGGGAGTTTGTGGGACAACAGCGCTACCGGATCAATTATGAGCCGAGGTACCTCGAGGCCGAAAACCATGGGCCGGGATACTCGAACACGGCCAGGACAGATCTTCAGCAACAGTTCATATAGCTACCACTAACTCCCGGTGTGCAGATTTGTCAGCCCCGGGGAGCCATTCAAAACTTCCGCTCAAGCCTTCCCCTCGGCCCGGCACCGGGAGACCCACAACCCGGAAGTCACCGGGCAGGTTCATCTCCCGGCAGAGGCATACTTCGACACCGACCTCAGGTTCACCCGGTTGGTGGGTGCGAACTTTGGGATGACCAGCGGATACGCTGCGGATGGCTGCATGGATTGGGCGTTGGCCAACGTGGCTTGCCCCGGCTTCACGGACACACCCGTTACTGCTCATACCGATCGCGGGGCTGAGTCATGTCAGGACGCAGGGAATACTCGCCGGAGTTTGCACGGGAAGTCGTTGAACCGGGCCGAACACCGGGCTCCGTGGCGTACCTTCGATGCCGTTGGGTACGCCACCCTGGAACGGGTCGCCAGGTTCAAACCACCCCCGGCCGCTGAAACCGGTCGGCAGCCTTCTGCCGGCATCGCTGGAACAGGCACGCAACCGCCACCCGCAAGAGCCGGCCATGGCGGCCTGACTCAAACCCTGGCGCCTCCGGGAATCCCGGGGCAAATCATCATTCAGGCGGCTCGGTCTCGGGATACTGATTCTTCGTATCCGGCTGCTGCCGTATTACGATCAGTTGGGGATGCCAGCCATAGGGACCGCCCCCGTAGGGACCGTAATGATGGTGCCGGTAGTACCACCAGTCATCGTCATGGTGATTGTTATCGAACACCTCGTCGGCCCACCAGGAAGGATTCATCAGATCCCAAACATTATCCCGTGCCTGGGCGGTTTGGGTCGGTGCTGCCCCCCCAAAGAACGCCGCGGCAGCCAATATAACCACGGTTCTCTTTAGCATCTTGATACCTCACGACGGTCAGGTTATGAAGTAGTCATATTTTAATATATTATGATATATAAATCCACCCAAAGCCGCATTGCGCGGGTGCAGGTTTCCTGTCCAGGTTATTAGATAGACTCCTTATCTATCTGTCTTTCAAGCATTATTCTGTGCAGCGATTCCATCATCCTGCACCTGACACGACTTTGAGAGCTTGATGAATATCACTGACCTTCCCCCGCCAGGGTAGCCAGTACAAGCGGGAGGTTTCCCCGAGCATTGACCGCAGGGCGGGCTGGATTTGATGTACAGACAACTTCAGGTCGGCGCTGCGGGCCCGTCCGGGGGAACCATTGAAGCAATGCAGCAGGAATTTGTCAGGGCCTGTACGACTCTCCGGATTTTCACCCTGCCACACACCGGATACCTTGATCGGCAAGGACAAGCCCTCTGTTCCTGACGCAACCTGCGCGGTCAACCGCTGACAAATCAGCATCACTCTACTACCGCGCCAAATAACAGCTTCACCTGCTTGATTACGTTGGCACCGGAGATGAATCTCCCGGTGTTCGGGCGCAAACGGCAAAGGGAAGTCCACCGGTCAGATTGAGGAGGTCCCTGCCTTCCTTGTATACCGTTTGATCCGTGTTACAGGCAGTGGCATCACCACTGGCACATGCGTTCTGCAAGCGCGGATTATTCGCTTGTATCGTATCCAGGTTCGCCTTCAATGCAGCGGCCTTCGACAACAGGTCAACCGCATCGACAGCGCGTGCATCGACAAAGGAACCTGCCGTGTCCCATATCGTCCCGCCATGTTCGGCAAGCCATTTCCGGGCGGGAGAGCATTTTTGTGCACAGACGGAACAATCGTACTCGTCAGCTTGTTCGCTGCACCTGAAACCGTGTTACGCCATTTCGCCCATGAAGATGGTTCCTCTTCCTGCGGGGCGGGCGGCGGCTGACAAGGTACAGGCTTGAGGCCACTACCACACTCACCAAGAGTCCCCTGGCAGCATCCCGTGCAGGCACTTCCCTGAAACCCTGCCACGCCACGCCGCGCCCCTTTGCACCAGACCGGTGCTGTTCATCCGTCCGGTCGGGACGTGTATCAGTGCACGCCAGGCGACGGCACGGGGTCCACA
The DNA here is from genome assembly GCA_964443845.1 of uncultured Ectothiorhodospiraceae bacterium. Classification (GTDB taxonomy): domain Bacteria; phylum Pseudomonadota; class Gammaproteobacteria; order UBA9214; family UBA9214; genus UBA9214. Next base: position 13,419 of record CAYUFA010000050.1, on the reverse strand, counting down.
TGACCATATGCCCAAAGCGCAGCGGTTGCCGTGAGGACCACATGACGTTGCTTGTTCTGACGGTCGAGGGGAAGCTTTCCCCAGCTGCCATCGGGCAACTGGTGTTTGAGCAGTTCGCGCAGCATCGCCTGAATGGTCGCATCCGGCGGTATCTCCAGGAAGTAGAGGCTGCCAATAATTTCCGCCAGCAGATCGTAGTTGCCCTCGGCCCTGGCCAGGCGCATTGCCCTCTCGAGATACCCGGCCACGGCATCCCGCCGCACCGCCAGCCACGGCGACGGTGCAAGGTGGCCGAAATCGGTCAGGGCAATGATTTCGTGGATCAGGGCATAGAGCTGCAGGCGGCTGAACCGCTGTTGCTGCGGTGATGCCGGGCTGCCACTGTACAGTACAGGGGGATTACCCCCCGCGATGCGTTCGACGAGGCCGGTGTTCAGCAGCTTATCCAGGCGAATGGCCGGGGCGTCGCCAAGCCGGTCCAGAAAGACGGCGATGGTCAGGGGAATGCTGGGGAAGGGTGCGGTTGTGGTCACCAGCGCGTGCTGCGCCTGGTGAACAATCTCCCCCTGCAATGCCGTGGGCTGACCGGCACGCTGCATCAGCCAGGCCGCCAGTACCAGATGGTAATGGTCAAGCAGTCGCTTGCGCGGCTGCCGGACCCATTGCGTGAACTCCGGCAGCGCACCCAGCGACGCCATGCGTTGTTGCAACAACGCCGTGTAATGCCGGCGCAGGCCGGGCTGCCGGGCCAGTTTCTGAAACAGGTAGAATGCGACTCCCTCATCGATGAGATCGATCAGGCCGCCGTCCTGCAGGGTGGCCGGATGTGTCTCGATCCAGTGCAGGCCGCGGCTGATGGCCGTACTGATCCCGGTGGTACCTGAAACGGCACTGTCAAGGGGGTCGGCCTGGAGGCAGCTGGTGGCAAGCAGGAGAACCAGGAGGAAAAGACTGCGCGGATGCATCGTGCTACATACAGTTTCTGTCGGTAGACTGGTGTTGTTACTATGATAGCAGGACCACTACCGCCCCATATAAATCCGCTGAAGTATCAGTAAGTCTTTCACTATGCACAGCCTCGCAGATTCCAGCCAGGCCGGGACATGAAATTCAACACCGGCTGTACAAACCGTGCGCCCCTTCTCTCCCGTCCCGGTCTGTCCCAACCGGCTCACGGCAGGCGCTAATTCATGCCGAGACCGGCAACGCAAAGTCGAACCGGGTCCCGGCACGCAGCGTGCTGTATACAGCAATCGACACCGCGTGCAGTTCCAGGATGCGCTTGACGATCGCCAGGCCCAGGCCAACACCGTCGCCCACCTCGCGCTGGCTTTTCTTGACCTGGTAAAAGCGGTCGAACAGGCGCGGCAATTCCTCCGGGGGGATGCCGTCGCCCGTGTCGGCGACCTGCACGTTTACCTGGCCTGCTGCGGCCGCCAGCGTCACCCGCACACTTCCGCCGGCCGGTGTGTGGCGCACGGCATTGTCGAGCAGGTTCTCCAGCACGCGCTCGATCAGCGCGATATCAGCGTCGACAAACGGCAGGTCAGGCGGAATGTCCGTTGTAATGTGGATGCCGGCTTCCCGTGCCGGCAGCCGGTACTTGAGCACGACGTCCTGCACCAGCTCGCCGGGTGCGAACGCCTCGCGGTGCAACTGTGTGTGGCCCGATTCCAGCTTGACGAGTTCGAACAATTCGGCCACGAGCGCGCCCAGGCGTTCGCTGTGGCGCATTGCGATCTGCAGGTACTGATTGCGTTCCCCGGCACTGAGTGTGTCGGCCTTCATCAACAACGTCTCGAGATAACCCTGCAACGACGCGATCGGCGTGCGCAGATCGTGCGACACGTTGGCGACCAGTTCACGCCGTAGCGCATCGGTCTGTTTCAGCGTGGCTACCTGCTCGCCGATGCGTTCGGCCATACTCTTGAAAGTACGTCCCAGGCGCCCCAGTTCGTCCCGGGAACCGGTATCAAATTCCGCCAGCGGCGGCAGACGGCTGAAGTCGTCGGCCGCGAACGCGCTCATGGCGCGGTCCAGACGCCGCAGCCGCCGCGTGATGCGGAACAGCAGCCACAGGCCCGCCAGCACACCGAACAGCGCGGCGCCGATCACGACATACAGTGCCGCACGCAGGATGTAGCTGTCACGCAGCATGGCCGCCACCGAGTCCAGTTGTTCGCCGGCCAGGACCACATATAGATAACCCTGCGGCCGATTCGCCGGCCCTATGGGCGCAGCGGAAAACACCTTGCGGCCGGTACTGTCACGCGGATCATCGCCGACGATGGGCAGGTGGTCGCCGGCGCGCAGGAATGCATGAACGGGTGCGAGATCAACGTGGTCGCGCCTGACTTTTTCAGCGGGGGCCGAGAAGGCAAGGATGCGACCATCGGCGTTCAGCAGATAAACCTCGATGGCGGGATTGATGACCATGTAGGTATGAAAGATCGGCTCCAGCGCGGCCGGATCGAAGCGGCCGCCCTCGACCTGCAGTTTGTTTTCCGCGATCAGGTTGGCCGCGAGCGTGCGGTTCAATTGCTGGTTCAGTTCCTGCTGGTAGAGGCGGCCGGCATGCAACAGGATCGCCAGGTTCAGCGCGCCCATCAGCATGACGAGGGCCACCAGGCCCAGCGCCAGCCTTGCATACAGGCTGTCCAGCAGAACCGGGCGCCCGGCGTGTTCAGACATCGACGTGTTCCGCGAATTTATAGCCTACGCCCCACACCGTGAGTATGAAGCGCGGCGCAGCCGGCGTGCGTTCAATCTTGGCGCGCAGCCGGTTGATGTGCGAGTTGACCGTGTGTTCGTAGCCCTCGTGGCCATAGCCCCAGACCAGATCGAGCAATTGCGCGCGGCTGTAGACCAGCCCTGGATGGGTCGCGAAATGCGCGAGCAGATCGAATTCACGACTGGTCAAATGCACCTCCTGACCATTGACCAGCACGCACCTGCGCGCCGGGTCGATGGTCAGGCCGTCGAACTGCATCACCTGTTGCGGCCGGGCCGGAGATTCGGCCAGCGCCTCTACACGCCGGAACAACGCTTTAACGCGCGCCAGCAATTCGCGGATGCTGAAAGGTTTCGTGAGATAGTCGTCCGCGCCGACCTCGAGTCCGAGCACACGGTCGAACTCGGTCGACCTGGCGGTCAGCATCAGGATCGGCAGGTAATCCGGCCGCGCCCGCAGGCGGCGGCAGATGTCCAGGCCGTCGAGGTCAGGGAGCATCAGATCCAGAATCACCAGATCGAAGGACGCATGCTGGAACCGCTGCAGCGCGGTGCGGCCGTCACAGGCCTTGCGCACTGCGTAACCGGCCTCGTGCAGATGCATGACCAGCAGGTCCGCGAGATCCAGATTGTCTTCCACCACCAGAATCCGGCGCGCCACAGTCCGCTCCCGAAAGGTCGCTCGATTGCCTGTAAGCAGATCATACGAATGTCACGAAAATATCCCAAGCGGGATTCGGGACAGATTTGTGATGAATTTGCAAGCTTTTGGCGAGGAACTGCGCCCGCCCTGCTGCAAGACTCGGGTATCGGACGCTGGCCGGATCCATGGCATGGCGACCGGGGCAGTCGCTTCATTACAAACAGCAACCAGTTCGAGGACGAGAGCCATGATTCAATTGCGGAATATCCATTTTCTATCGCTGATTCTATTGATGTGCGCCTTTGCTGCACCCGCCGCAGCCGGCAACCATGACACCAGCCAGGTGTTCACCATGACCAACGCCGCCAGCGGCAACGAGGTCCTGATATTCACCCATCACCCCCGACAGGGGCTGGTCGGCGCAGGCAGCGTCCCGACCGGCGGCAACGGCACGGGCAGCGGGCTCGGTAATCAGGGCGGTGTGATCCTCAGCGACCACCACCGCTTTCTCTACGTAGTCAATGCCGGCAGCGACAGCGTCTCGGTGTTGCGCGTGCACAAAGGCGGCCTGGAGCTGATCGATACTGCCGACTCCGGTGGTTCACAGCCGGTCAGTCTGACCGAGCATGACAATCTGCTGTACGTGTTGAACGCCGGCAGCGATTCCATTGCCGGCTTCACGGTCGGCCGCAACGGCACACTGAGGCCGCTGGCGGGCTCCATACGTAGTCTGAGCGGCGCCGGCACGGCTCCAGCCCAGATTGGTTTCACGCCATGGGGCGACGCGCTGGTGGTGACCGAGAAGGCGACCAACCGGATCACGACCTTCCTCCTCGACGAAAACGGTCAACCGGGGTCTGCGATCGTGAACCTTTCGGCCGGCCCGACGCCGTTCGGGTTCGATTTCGACCGTTACGGTCATCTGCTCGTCAGCGAAGCCGCCGGGGGCGCGCCGGACGCCAGTAGTCTCTCTTCGTACCAGATCAGGGAAGACGGAACGCTGCAGGTGCTTGCTTCCTCGGTGCCAACGACCGAGACCGCCGCCTGCTGGGTGGAGATGTCGCGTAACGGGCGGTATGCCTTCACGACCAATGCGGGTTCGTCGAGCATTTCCGCCTTCAGGAGCGGTCGCGATGGCAGCCTGACGCTGACAACGGCAGACGGTGTCGCCGCGAGCACGGGTGCGGGCAGTGCGCCGATCGATCTGGCCTTGTCAGACCGCGGCAATTATCTGTTCTCGTTGAGCGCGCAGGATGGGACGATCGCAGCGTTCCGGCTGGTCGGCAACCGCAAGCTTGTTCCCGTGCCGGGTGCAACAGGTTTGCCGACATCGGTCGACGGCCTGGCGGCCTATTGAGGAGCATGCAGGGAAATCCTGGACGGCCGGCCCGGTGGATGCAGAATCTGCCGGGCCGATTCCGGTATCCCTCCCGGGACGACCACCTCAGGTGGAGTCGCTGGTGCTGCAGGTAGTGGAATGCCCTGGGTCTGATCTGTACGCCCCACCCCGCCCCCCCCGCATCCTGTCCCGGGGAAGCAGCCTGCCTCGTTCCTGCACCACACCCGGCCCCGGTGTCATCCCTCCGCCTGCGCGGTCGCGGCCGCAAGGAATCATGAGACAGGTTCTACACACCCCGGAGACCCGAATCCGGGAATCTTCAGCCTGGAAGACACGAAGCCGCCTGGCGGGGCGCCCCGCCACACCGTCGCGCCCCGCCAGGACTGTCCATCATCCGCGCGGCGGACGCCGGCAAGGAAAAGGAAATGGAGATGGCCTGCTGGAAAGCCCGGTTTTGCGTGCAACTATAGGCGGGAGGTGTACAGTACAGCCGTGCAGGGAACGGCCCGGGACGGGGCTTGTAGCGGACCACCACCGCGTGCAGGTGGTGGTCGGCAGACACGATTCCGGCGCTTGGTCTATGATTACCCTGACGGATACTGTTGGACCCCGCGGCGCCCGGCAGATGCAAGCCCGGGTATTGCAACGTGCTTTTAAGACCACTGCCCTGTGCAGACCATGAGAACCAGGAGAATCTCGATGAAATTACCCAGCATGCTGTATGCCGCGTTGCTCACCGCGCCGCTGCTCTCCGCTTGCGTTGTCGCCCCGGCGGGACGTGGCCCGGGATACGTGGTGGCGCCCGCACTGCCGCTGGTCGTGGAACTGGGCGCGGAACCCTACTACTACCACAGCGGTTATTACTACTATTACCACAAAAATCGCTGGAGTTACGCTCACTCCAGGCGTGGGCCGTGGAGGGATCTGCCCAGGGATCGCTACCCCAGAGAGGTCAGGCACAAGGGCCATGCTCATGACAGGAACGGAGGTCGGAACCATGGCTACCGCTAACAAGGAATCCCGCTGGCTGGCAACGCGCGTGTGGTTGCCCGGCGTTCTGCTGTGTGCCCTGCTGCCAGCGACAGGCTGGAGCCAGGAATTTGCGCCTTATCCAGGCGACTGGAACGCTCCCCGGTACCCAGGGCCTGTACGTGGCCATCAGTTCGCCGGTGCCCTGCGGGTACAAACCACCATGACCCGGGACGGCTATTACGCGCGCATCCATGTGCGCGGGATACGCCCCGAAGACATCCGTGTGTACCCGAGACATGGCAACCTGGTCATAGAAACCGATGAAGGTGGCCGGAACGGGACGTTACGCCCCGGAGCCCGGGGCGCATCGCAATGGCAACTGCACCTGCGCAGGCAACTGCGCCTCCCCTATGATGCCGATGTCTCCGGCATGACCCGGAACACGGAAAACGGCAGTATCGACATCTTCCTGCCGTTCCGATGAAACGCTGCCACGGCCTCGATGGCCAGGCCTGTTCCATGGCGTTGGCCAGGTGACGAACCAGTTGCGCATGCGGCAGCTCGTTCGTGGCCGGGCACAGCCGTCCCGCAGCGGGAGCCTCGCCGGTCCGGTGGCTGCTGACGCCCGGCGTGGGCTCGCCGCGCTGCAACAGGCTGATCAGGGTGCAGCGTCTGCACATGCGGATCCGGCGAACGGCTTCAGAGCAGCACCCGCTCCACCCCGCCGCGCTTGACGCGTTCCAGGAAGGTGCGCTGCCAGTCCTCACCCAGCAGGTTTGCCGCGAGTTCGGTCACGATGTAGTCGGCCTCCACGTTAACCTCCTCACGATAACGGGACAGGCCCTGCAGGCAGGAAGGGCAGCTGGTGAGCACCTTGACCCGTCCGGCGCCCGTCCCGGTGAGCTGGTCATAGCCCTTCTGCAGTTCCTCCTGCTTGCTGAACTTGACCTGCGTGGCAATGTCGGGACGCGCAATGGCAAAGGTGCCGGACTCGCCACAGCAGCGATCGGAAAGCAGCACGTCCTGACCCAGCAGGCGGGAGGCGACGCTTACCGGATTGTACTGTTTGATCGGCGTGTGGCAGGGATCGTGGTAGAGGTAGCGCACGCCATTCGTGCCGTCCAGGGACACTCCCTTCTCCATCAGGTACTCGTGGATGTCGAGCAGCCGGCAGCCGGGGAAGATCTGCTCGAACTGGTAGGCCATGAGCTGATCGAGACAGGTGCCGCAGGACACCAGCACGGTCTTGATGTCGAGGTAGTTCAGGGTGTTCGCCACCCGGTGGAACAGTACCTGGTTGGCGGTGGAGATGCGGCGGCCGCGGATCTCGTCACCGCTGGAGGTCTGGGGATAACCACAGCACAGGTAGCCGGGGGGCAGCACGGTCTCGGCGCCCGTGTCGTAGAGCATCGCCAGCGTGGCCAGGCCGACCTGGCTGAACAGCCGCTCGGAGCCGCAGCCCGGAAAGTAGAACACGGCATCGGACTCTTCGCTGGACCGGGCCGGGTCGCGGATGATGGACAGGTAGCGCGCATCCTCGGCGCCGATGAGGGCGCGCATGGTCTTTTTCGGCAGGCCGGCCGGCATGGGCTTCCTGACGAAGTGGACGACCTGCCCGCGCACGGTCGGGGGACCGATGGTGGTCGCAGGCACCTGTCTTTTGCCCGGCAGTCCCAGGCGCCGGGCAGCGGCGTGCGCCAGGCGCTGACCCGCGTAGCCCCAGCGAATCAGCGCGGTGCGCATGATCCTGATGCTGCGCGGATCGGTCATATTCAGGAACTGCATGGAGATCCAGCTGCCCGGGTTGAAACGCTTCTTGCCCTGGGAACGCAGGATGTTGCGCATGCGGATCGACACGTCACCGAAGTCGATGTTCACCGGGCAGGGACTGGCGCACTTGTGGCAGACCGTGCAGTGGTCGGCCACGTCGTTCAACTCGGCGAAGTGACGCAGCGAGATGCCGCGCCGGGTCTGTTCCTCGTAGAGAAAGGCCTCCAGGATCAGGCCGGTGGCGAGGATCTTGTTGCGCGGCGAGTAGAGCAGGTTGGCCCGCGGCACGTGGGTGGTGCAGTCCGGCTTGCACTTGCCGCAGCGCAGGCAGTGCCGGACCATGTCATTGAGCTCGCCCAGCTCGCTGGCCTCGAGCAGGAGCGCCTCCTGCTGCACCAGGCGCAGCGAGGGCGTGTAGGCGTTGTGCATGCCCGAGCCGGGCATCAGCTTGCCGCGGTTGAAGTGGCCTGCGGGGTCGACCTGCGCCTTGTAGGCGGCGAAGGCCTCGGCCACGGCAGGGTCCAGATACTGCATCTTGGTGATACCGATGCCATGCTCGCCCGAGATGACGCCACCCAGCTCGCTGGCCAGTGCCATCACGCGGCCGACGATACGTTCGGCCTCCTGCAGCATCTCGTAATCGTTGGAGAACACCGGGATGTTCGTGTGTACGTTGCCGTCGCCGGCATGCATGTGGGTGGCGACGAACAGCCGGGAGTAGCGTACGCCTGCGTGAATACTGTCGATGCGTGCACGCACCGCCGCCAGATCCTGCCCGGTGAAGATCTCCTTGAGCGGGCGTTCCACCTCGCGGCGATACGAGATGCGCAGGTCGCGGCGCTGCAGCACGTCGAACAGGGTGTCACCCTCATGCAGGCGCGCCTGCACCGCCGCGTCGAACGTGGCGATATACGCTGCGGCCGGGGCATCGATGTGCTCCAGCCAGGCCGACCAGCGCGCGCGCACCGCCGTCAGCAGGTCCCGCGCGGTTGCCGTCTTCGCCTGCAGAATGGCGTCGGCCTCGGTGCTGGGCGCGTAACCGGCGCCCTGCTTGCGCTCCGGCATCTCGCCGTCCAGATACGCCTCCAGCGCATCGAGAATGCGCAGCTTGTTGCGGGTGGAATACTCGATGTTGATGCGCTCGATACCGTCGTTGTAGTCCGCCAGGCGTTCGAGGGGGATCACCACGTCCTCGTTGATCTTGAAGGCGTTGGTGTGGGCCGCAATGGCCGCGGTACGCGCCCGCTCTGCCCAGAAGCTGTGGCGGGCCCCGGGGCTCACGGCGATAAAACCTTCCGCACCACGGGCGTTGGCCAGCTTCACCACCCGCGATGCCGCCTCGGCCACCGGCTCTTCCCGGTCACCGCCGATGTCCACCAGCAGCACCATCTTCGGCCGCTCCTGGCGCGGTGCCTTGGTACCGTAGTTCACGGCCCGCAGATAACGCTCATCCATGTGTTCCATGCCGGTCAGCACGATGCCGGGCAGGGAGTCGAGTGTCTGCCTGGTCTCCCGGATGGCGGGCACGGCCTGCTTGACGGTGCCGAAGAACTCCAGGCACACGGTGCGCAGGAACCGGGGTGCCGGATGCAACACGAACACCGCCGAGGTGATCAGGCCGTCGCAGCCTTCCTTCTGTATCCCCGGCAGTCCGCCCAGCGCCTTGTTGGTGACGTCCTTGCCCAGGCCCGGCCGGCGCAGCTCCGCGGCCGGGATGCGCAGGGTCTCGGGCTCACCGTGCGGGGTCCGGCCGTCGGGACCATAGCGGGTGACCCGGAACTCGGCCGAGTCCTGCGCATGGATCTTCCCGAGGTTGTGGTTCAGCCGTTCCACCTCCAGCCAGCCGGCGTCGGGGGTCACCATGCGCCAGCTCACCAGGTTGTCCAGCGCCGTGCCCCACATGACGGCCTTCTTGCCACCGGCATTCATGGCGATGTTGCCGCCGATGGTGGAGGCATCCTGGGAGGTCGGGTCCACCGCAAACACGTAACCGTTCGCGTCCGCCAGTTCGCTGACCCGCCGCGTGACCACGCCCGCCTCCACCCGGACGGTGGCCACCGGCTCGTTCACGCCCGGGACCCGGCGCGACTCGACGGGCCCGATGGCGTCCAGTTTCTCGGTGTTGATGATGGCCGTGTCGGCGTACAGGGGTACACCGCTGCCCGAGTACCCGGTCCCCCCGCCGCGGGGGATGATGGTCAGGCCCGATTCGATGCAGGCCCGCACCACCCGGGCCAGCTCGGCTTCACTGTCCGGGGTTACGATGACGAAGGGAAACTCGACGCGCCAGTCCGTGGCATCGGTGACGTGCGAGACGCGCGAAAAGCCATCGAACAGCACGTTTTGCGCGTGCGTCACCTTGCACAGGCGCCGGCGCACCTCACGCCGGCGCGCGTTCATGTCGCCCAGCCAGCCCTCGAACGACCGCACCGCGCCGCGCGCGGCACCGGCCAGGTCCAGCGCCAGGACGTTGTCATTGGCCCGGGCCACGATCTGGTCCAGCCGGTGATGCAGGGCGTCGATGAGAGAGGTCCGGCGCCTGGGATTGTCGAGCAGGTCGTCCTGGATGAACGGATTACGCTGTACCACCCAGATATCGCCCAGCACTTCGAACAGCATGCGCGCCGAGCGCCCGGTCCGACGCTGTTCCCGCAGTACATTGAGCCGGTCCCACTGCGGCTCACCCAGCAGACGGATCACGATCTCCCGATCCGAGAAGGAGGTGTAGTTGTAGGGGATCTCGCGGATCCGGGCGGCGGGGTGTTCACTCATCGGGGTACCACACGGGGGGGTTGCGCAGGGAATGGCGCCTAGTCTAACAGGTGGAAACGGGATAGACCCACTGCTGCCCAAACCCCTCCCCGCCGGGTGCAGGGGCTGGAGGAAGAGACGGGCGCCGCGCTCCGTCCGCACCTCCACGCGGGGTCGGCCGTACTCATCGTGCACCGTAATCACAGGCCTGCCCGGTGTATGGATACCCCGCCACGGGCCCGCATGGATGAACGCCCACATCGCCAGCGGGTCGAGCGCACCAGACCCGGACCACCACCCTCGCCTTCTCTGCAAACACCCCATGGGCTACACTTGTCCGACCGCACTTCCTCTCGCATGCAGGAACGCCTATGTCAGACCCGAACATCATCATGTCACCGTTTTGCCGGGAAATCAGCAGGGACGGCACCACGATTCAGGTCGAAATCTATCGTGGTGCAGACGATTCCGGCTGGATACTGGAGGTCGTGGACGAAGAGAATGCCTCGACCGTGTGGGACGAGCCGTTCGACAACGACAGCGACGCGCTGGATGCCGTGCTGAAGATCATCGAGCGGGAAGGCATCCGGTCGTTCCTGGAGGGCGGCACGGGAGTCACGTACTGAGCCGGTTACCAGGCTGTGGTCGGCCAGGCCTGATCGGGCCGTTCCGGGGGCCCATAACACGTTCCGGTACGGTATGCTTGCAGACCACAGTGTCCTGACGTATTCCCGGGTTCCTGACCATGTCGCGATACTTCGACGAGAAAGCCGCCGAGTGGGATGCCGATGAGCGGAGAAAGCAGCTTGCGGCGGCCATCGGATCCTCGATCCTGACGCACGTTCCGCTGCATGAGCGGATGGAGGTGCTGGATTTCGGTGCCGGCACCGGTTTGATCAGTGTGTCCGTCGCACCCCGGGTGCACCGGATCGTCGCTGTGGATACCTCGGAGGCCATGCTGGCGGCACTTGCCACCAAGCCGGAACTGCGCGGCAAGGTCGAGACCGTGTGCACGGATATTACCAGTCACCCCCTGGACGCCCGCTTTGACCTGGTGGTCAGCGCGATGGCCATGCACCACGTGCCCGATACCGCGGCGCTCCTCCAGACCCTGGCCGACCATCTCAGGCCCGGCGGCCGGCTGGCCCTGGCCGACCTGGATACCGAGGACGGCAGCTTCCACCCGGATGAGGCGGCAGGCGTGTTCCATCACGGCTTCGACCGCGGGGAACTGCAGGCGACGCTGGCGGCGCACGGGTTCGGGGAGATCCGCTTTTACACGGCACACACGGTCAACAAGGATGGCCGGGAATACCCGATCTTCCTGGTGACCGCCGCGAAGGGCCGGGGCACATAGCCCGGCGGCACTTCTCCACCACTCGTACGCTCCGGCAGGCGCCGGGCGCGGCAAGCGGACCGGATCCGCTGTCCCACCCGCTACTGCAGATAACGCTGTAACAGCAGGAGATAGTCGGACAGCGTGATCGCCCCATCCGGCGCGCCGACCGGATAGAAGTCCGCATGGGCCAGTTCGAGGCTGGTCACCGGTTTGAGACCCAGCACCAGCTGCAGGCAGACCAGCAGATCGCCCCCGTTGGTCACGCTGTCCGGTGAACCGTACGGCGCGACGTTGCCGTCCTCGTAGTTGTACAGCAGCGGAATCGGGTCCGTGCCGTCCGGGTAGGCATCCCCGTCCGTGTTCGGTGACAGCGGGTTCGTGTCCGTGTCCGGGCTATAGCCCGCGACACCGTCGTACAGGGTCTCGTTGTAATCCGTGATCCCGTCACCGTCGGTATCTGCTTTGAACGGATCGGTACCGATGGCCGCCTCGTCCGTGTCGCTCAACCCGTCGTTGTCGTCGTCGGGATCGCATACATCACCCAGCCCGTCCGTGTCATTGTCCTCCTGCTGCGGATTGGCGTCGTTCGGACAGTTGTCCAGCGTGTCGGGCACCCCGTCGTTGTCGCTATCCGGTGCTGTCCAGGTGGTCGTGGCCATGACATGGGGAGCCGCCATGCGGGTCCCGTCGGGAACCGTGGGGGATTGCAGCTCCCCGGCGTTCAGCCAGGCATCGAGGATATTGGTTCCCTCGCTGGCAAGAAAGGTGTTGCTGCCGTTGTTGCCCTGGGCGAGGAACTGGATGTATTCCCAGCTGGTCGGCTGGTACATCAGGCGGATGGTCGCGGTCACCGCGCCGGCCGGCGGGTTGAGCGGAAAATCGTCCCAGTAGTGGTAGGCCTGCCCGCTGGCCGGGTTGCCGTATTGCGTCGCCGGTACCGGCAGGATGTTGCGCATGGTTGCCGCGTCGCGGTCCATGCCGTACGGCGGAATCCGGTTGTCCTTGACCACCTTGTTGTTGAGCACGAAGTGAAAGGTCTCGTGCCAGGTACCGGGCGCCTGCGCGGCGACGTCGCCAACGGTGGCCGTGACGGCACCGCTGATCCGGTCGTAGGACACCGGTATATTCGCAAAGGCGGAGGACAGGCCTACCAGCTTGCTGGCCCACTCCTGGGTCATGGCGCCATGCACCTCGTAGATACGGGTGTTCGGATCGTTCAGGTCGAGCAGCGTATCGACCGAATCGGCCGCGTTCACCTGGTTGTCGCCGTTCAGGTCATAGGTCAGCTGCAGCGTTCCGTAGGCGCCGTCCTCGCGGATGGTGTTGTCGTTACCATCCTTCCACACGATGTTCAGCCACATGCGCCGCCCTTCCGGGTAACCCGAAATCAGCTTGTGACCGGTGAGGTTGACCACGTGCACGGTATCGCCGTCGACCGACAGCGACGCGGCGTTTTCCAGGTTGTCCATGGCGCGCTGCTTGCCGGCGTCAAGACCGCTGGTTTCCAGGCTGGTCAGTCCACCCGCCTTGACCAGGGTGCCCTGGCCATCCATGTACTGGATGGCATCCGGCATCCAGTAGTTGCCGCCGGTCAGGTCGTGCATGGGCTGGTCTGTGCGCAGGGGGACATTCGGCTTGTTGCAGCCCAGTGCGGTGGTCGCATGCATGTGGCAGGTCTGGCAACTGAAATAGCGTGGTGTGTTATCGGCGTAGTTGCCGCCGGTGCCCGCCCCGAGCGCGGCGTTATAGGCATTCGCGATGGCCCCTGCCTGCAGGTCGGCAGGCAGGCCGGCATAGGTCGACACCAGTGTCTGCGACAGCAGGCCGGCCTTGTACTCGCTGTAGGTGCGCTCGACCACGCCGTATTCGTAGGGA
>CAYUFA010000049.1:15963-19200 GCA_964443845.1 uncultured Ectothiorhodospiraceae bacterium | reverse complement strand
CTGCAGGGAGCGGGAGTCTGTGGGACAGCAGTGGCTACCGACCCCTTTTCCCGCATTTCCGGAACCGGCTATGCTTGGCAGTCATGAACGACGGGGAAAACGGAAGAATCAGCAAGTCGCAGCGCAAGCGCGACCTGCACGACCTGAAACAGCTGGGTGCCGACCTGCTGGAATTCAGCGACGCCGCGTTACGGCAGATGGACCTGCCGGAGTCGCTGCTGGATGCCGTGCTGAGCGGCAAGCACATCACCGCCAACGGCGCGCGCAAGCGCCAGTTGCAGTACATCGGCAAGCTGCTCAAGGAAATCGACGCCGCACCGGTACGCGCCGCGGTGAACGCCCGCAAACACCAGCACGACACCGATACGCGCGCGTTTCACCGCCTGGAGACGTTGCGGGAGCAGTTGCTGCTCGGAGACGAGGCGCTCCGGGAGGTCCTGGCGCTGTTCCCGCGCGCCGATCGCCAGCACCTGCGCAAGCTCGCGCGCCAGGCACGCCAGGAACAGTCTACCGGTCAGCCCAGGGGCGCCGGCCGGGCGCTGTTCCGGCACCTGCGCGAATTACAGCAGGAACCGTAGGCTGGATTCGAACCGGAGTGCTCCCCGGAGTTGCTGCGAGCCCCTGCCCTCCCTTTCATTTCTACAAGGACGCTACGCAGCCATGCCCCTGTGCCTCGTGCGCAGCGGCCGGGAGCACGGTTGGTCGCGGTCGATGTCCGCTCCTGCGGGTACCTCGAATTCGCAGGAGCACGGTTACGCTCGGTCCTGCTCCCGTTTGCGCGGCGCGCAACCCGCTACGCTGTACTATTCCGATGGTCCATCCGTTTTCCTGGCCTTGCGCCAGGTCTGAAAACACTCCAGCCCGCAGAAGTAGATCACGTAGTTTTCGACTTCCACGACGCTGGACTCGTCGAATGGAATCTCGCGCAGGCAGATCTCGCACGATACCATCACTCTTTCCGAGGCATTTTCGGGCTGTTGCATGGCTCACCCCGCAACTGCTGCTGATACCTGTTGAGTATAGTCCCGCTACACCGCGCCACACGCGCGGCCCGTTCTGAAACCCCTGAAAATACAGGGGTGTCGGCCACCGGAAGCACCCGCGGGAATCACTGGCCGGCGGCCCGCAGGGCCGCCGCATACTCCGCGACGATCTCCGTCACCGGCTGAATGCGCTCGATGCCCTGCACGCTCCTGCCGGCCTGGTAGATATCGCGGTAGCCCATTCCATGCAGGGAAGCGCGTTTCAGTTTCCAGATCGACTGCAGTGAATAGAGCGTACGCATCCAGTGCCGGGTACGCTGACCGCGCAGCATCCATTTCGCCAGCGGACCGGCCCGCGTACCCATCCGGTCGACAAACGGCGTGCGAATGAGGGAGACCGGGACACCGGTGATCTTCTCCGACAACACGATGTCGTCCGCGCCGGCCGCCAGGATGGCGGCCTTGTAGTCCGGATGCGCGCTGCACTCCGAACTGGCAATGAAGCGCGTGCCAAGCTGTGCCCCCGCATACCCGGAACGCAGGGCCTCGACGAACTGTTGCGGCGTGCCGATCCCCCCGGCGCAGACCAGTGGCTTGCCGAGCGGGGCCAGTTCATCGAGCAATTGCTGCGGTGAGCAGGCGCCGGTGTGCCCGCCGGCACGGTCGTTGACGCAGATGAACCCGTCCACGCCCGCATCCAGCGCCTTTTCGGCAAACCGGCGGTTGGTGACGTCGTGATAGACCGTGGCGCCGGCCGCGTGCGCACGCTGTACGACCCAGTCCGGCTTGCCCAGCGCGGTGACCAGGAACGGCACGCGCTCCTCGAGCGCGATCTCCAGCCAGGTGTGCACGCGCTCGAGATAGCGCTTCGAGCTGCGCTCGATGATCAGGTTCACGCCGATCGGCCGGTCGGTCAGCCGGCGGATGTAGCGCAGGCCAGCGCGCAACTCGTAGCCGTGCACGTAGCTGAGACTGAGCGGCTGCACGATGCCGATCGCACCCGCCGCCGAGACCGCCGCCACCAGTTCGGGATTGGAACAGGGATACATGGCGCCACAGATCAGCGGCAGCTCGATCCCGAGGGTGCGGGTCAGCACCGTTTCCGGGTTCACGCCGACCGCTCCGGGCCGATGCGCCAGCGCGCCCGGCAGCGGGCCACCACCTCCCCGCCGGCGTCGCGGATCTCGCCGGCCAGCTCGACGTCGCGCTCCGCGTTGTCGGGCGGAATCGTGCAACGGGATTCGGCACGCAGCGTACCGCGCGCCTTCCTGAGGTATTCCACCTGGAACCCGGTGAGGATGCCGCGGGCCTGGTCCGGCAGGCTGTTCATCAGCGCCAGGCCGGTGACCATTTCCCCGAGATTGGCCAGCGCCATGGCATGAATCGAGCACAGGTGGTTGCGCACCCGGCGCCGGTCACGCAGGCGCACGCGGCAAAAGCCCGGCGCCAGTTGCTCGACACAGGCCCCGAGCGTACCGGTATACGGCGCAACCCGTCCGAGCAGGCGGCTGAACAACCACGGGCCGCCAGGCAAGCCGGACAGGCGGCGCCAGCGCCGGCGCAGGCCCGGGCCGATCGAGCGGGCCACCGGTAGCTCAGTCCGGCTTCAGTGCGAACCTGCCGGAACCCAGGAAGAAGATGGCCAGGCCGCCGAACAGATAGAACATCTGCAGTTCCAGCTGGTAGCCACCGTGCTCGCCCACGGAGAACAACTGGCCCGTGTGCATGAGCCCGATGGCAAACAACATGTTGATGACGACCAGCAGGCCACCCAGCCGTGCGTACACGCCGGTGATGAGCATCAGCGGTGCGATCACCTCGCCCGCGAACACCCCGTAGGCGACGTATCCCGGCAACCCGTAACCGGCGAGCGCCGTAGTGATGAATCCGATCGACCCGCCGTGCAACAGCTTCGCCATGCCGTGAAACAGGATCAGTACACCCACGGTCAGCCGTAGCACCAGTTTGCCTGCCGCATCACTCTTGCAGAACTCCAGCATGGAACACCTCCTTGGGGAAACCGGGGCCAGTTCCCGGCCTCTGCGTATAGTAGCGAAAACCGGCAACCGGGCCGCGGGTATTTTCCATGCATGAGCGGACGGCCGGAGTGCTGTTCCCGGGCGGGGATCGCACCGTATCGAGCCGGACGGTACGCGCCGGAGTGATCGATCACGTCGGCGCGGGTCCCGAACAGCCACTTGCCACGTGCCGGCAGGGGTACGCCCGGGCCATCGGTCGGCACATGGACCGGCCG
>CAYUFA010000049.1:0-15863 GCA_964443845.1 uncultured Ectothiorhodospiraceae bacterium | reverse complement strand
GGACCGGCCGAGGCGAGCGTCGACTTGTTGACTCCGGATGCCCGACCGGCCGGCGCGGACCCGCGGGTGCAGCGCCGGCCGGGTCGGATCGGGCCGGCCGCGCAGCGGGGCACCAGCCGGCCCGGGGGTGACCCTGCCCCGGCGCTCTCACGGTCAGATCCGGCAGGGACAACGCAGCCCCTCCAGGTTAGAAACTGCCCCGTCGCCCGTTCCAGCCTCCCCCGGGCATCTGCTATGGTTAGTTGGAGACCCTGCATGCCATGCGGTTCTCCACGCACCGGCAGGG
Organism: uncultured Ectothiorhodospiraceae bacterium; assembly: GCA_964443845.1. Classification (GTDB taxonomy): domain Bacteria; phylum Pseudomonadota; class Gammaproteobacteria; order UBA9214; family UBA9214; genus UBA9214. The sequence continues at coordinate 15,577 of CAYUFA010000049.1, read as the reverse complement.
GCGATACTGCAATTCCAACCCGAGGTACCGCTTATGCAATTACCGCTGCAGATCACCTTCCGCGACATGGAGCCTTCCGAGGCCGTGGAAGCAAGGATCCGGGAAAAAGTTGCCAAACTTGAACAATTCTACGACAGAATCACCAGTTGCCGCGTCATCGTGGAGTCCCCCCACAGTCATCATCACCAGGGCCGTCTGTACCAGATCCACATCGATCTGGGTGTACCGGACGGTGAACTGGTGGTCTCCCAGGCACGCCATCACAGGGATCACTCCCACGAGGATGTCTACGTGGCACTGCGGGATGCATTCAATGCCATGCAACGCCAGGTGCAGAACCATGTCGACATGCGCCGGGGTCGGGTCAAGCTACACGAAACCCCGCCCGGCGGGCATGTGATCAGCCTGCACCCGGAGGAGGATTTCGGTCGGATCGGTACACCGGACGGCCGCGTGATCTATTTCCATCGCAACAGCGTCCTGAACGGCGGTTTCGACCACCTCGAGGTCGGCGCCGAGGTGCGCTTTGCCGAGGAAACCGGCGAGCTCGGCCCGCAGGCCAGCAGCGTGACCGCCGTGGGCAAGCACCACGTGGTGGTGTGACCCGCGCGGGAAAGGATACAGCGGATTTTCGCAGTCAACGACCGCTCCTGCGGGTGCCTCGGAAGCCCGCCGGAGCGCAGGGATGTGCGCGCCGGATCCCCGTCAGTGCCAGGCGCACAGCGCCGCGGCAATCTCCGGGCGGTGGCACCGACAGGACCAGATTGCTGCACTGGCCGCTCCCGGCTGTTTCTACGGGCATCGCCCGGGCCAGCCTCTCGCCCGTTGCGGGCTCACCTCCCCCTGCCTCCCGACTGTTTCTACAAGGCCGCTACGCAGCCTTGTCCCCGTAGGTCGCGCCTGCAATGACGGGGACTGGCGGTTGCATTCGCCGGCAGGCAGGCCCCTACGGGGATGTGCCGGGATCGGGGGCCTCCCGGGAGCAATGCAGTTCCGGACGGGACACATCCGGCACGAACACCGCATCGTCCCCGTGGAGCGTCAGGGAACGGCCAAAAAGACCGTCATACCGGCCGTTACCACCACCGTCCGTGGCCACGTACACCTCGTGCCGCTGCTCGTACTCGATGCTCACGGCCGGCCGCTGCGCCGTCGGGTAGCGGGTCAGGGTGAACGGGGTGCCGTCCTCACACCGGAAGCGGCTGGATCCCTGCGCGCTGACCAGTTGCCACTTCACCTGCAACTCGCTGATTCTTCGAGTATATTCATCGGTGACACAACGCCGCACAGACGGCGCCTTCCAGCAATCGTTGCGGCTCTTGACCCAGCCGCGCTGGGTGGCCTTCAGCTCCCGTATGGCTACGTCCGGCAGAGTAGCGAGGCCGCTCGCCGCGCGCAGGGACTGCTGGTAGACCCGGTCCATGATCACGTCGAGCTGCGTGAGTTTCGCATTGTTGCAGATGAGCGTTTCGACCGCCCCGCTGGCCCGGTGGCAGTCAAACGCCGGTGTGGCGGCACCGGCCACGACCGGCACCCCGCTACCGAGGGCCAGGCAACAGGCCAGTGCGCGTATTCGTTGCATCATTCCGGGTTCCTCATGCCGTAATGGACAAGCACGTCATGCCACAGCGCCGAAAACTTGTCGAGCATCCGCTCGAACGATGCGTGCTCGGTCATGCGGCGCTCATCCTCGATGGCGGTCCGGGTCGCCCAGACCGCCGCATTCTGGTCACGCCAGGCCGTCGCCTCCACGCTCCCGTAAACAAACCCCGAGGCCACATCGATCAGCACGGCCGAGGTGGTGGTGGTGACACGGGCATCCTTGTTCGGCAGGAAGCCCGGGGAGATCTCCGCGAGCGGGTCGAGTTGCGTGTGATTCAGCGTGAAGCGGGTGTCCAGGGTATACAGCAGGAGCAGGTCCGCGTGCAGCCGGGCCGCCACCGCACGCAGCTGATCGGTCGAGTCCAGCCGCTCCGGCAGCACCATCCGTGGCACGTCCACCAGTCCGGCGACCCGGGGCAGCTGTCGCAGGCGCTGGATATCCTTGTCCGACTCGATGTTGCGCACCGTCACCACGCAATAGCGGCCCGTTCCGAAGCAGTGGCTGTCGGTCCTGGCATAGTCCGCATCCTGCACCCGCACCAGCGCCAGCCGTGCCGGGAACACCGCGGCGGGATGCAGGCTGGCGTTCGCCGCCGTGTCCGGGTGCACCAGGGAACCCAGCGCGGCGCCGCTCCCGGGGGTCCGGTAGGTGGCGCAGGCCGACAGCAGGAGGGACAGGACGAGGACAGGAATCAGTACGCGCATGCCGGGATCCAGGCAGGGAAATCGGTGTCGAGTATAGGCAAGTACCCGGTGATTGAAAACGCATAGGCGGCTGGCACCGGCCCGGGGCTGGCTCCGGCCATGTGCGCCACCAGCTGGCCGGGCGTGCTCCCCCTCCTCCGGCCGGCTCCACGGCCACCTGCCCGTGCCTTGCCCGCCCCGGCACTCCGAACAGACCGGGAACAGACCGCCGTGAGGCAACCGGAGCCTCGGGCCGCAGGTACGGAACGCCGCCCCGGACAATGGCATCCCGGTACGGGGACGCTGCGCCGCGCCCGCCGGTGTTCCGCGCAGCCTACTCCCCGAGCACGCGCTCGATGCGCCGGTCCGGGATCAGCCACATCAGGGCAACGATCACGTAGATGGCGATGGCGACACTGGCGGACAGGAACGCCAGCCCGATGGCCACGGCATACAGCAGCGGTGACAGCTTGCCTTTCCAGTCACCACCGATCGCGCGCCGGAGCAGGGAGTCCCTGCCCTGTGAAACGATGATGCGCTGTTGCAGGATCCAGTAGGCAATCGCGGCCATCAGCAACACGCCACCGTACAGCGCCGCCGGCAGGGTGGCATAGTGATTCTCGCCCATCCAGCCGGTGGTGAACGGGATCAGCGACAGCCAGAACAGCAGGTGCAGGTTGGCCCACAGGATCGAGCCGGTCACCCGGCGGCAGGTGTGCAGCATGTGGTGGTGGTTGTTCCAGTAGATGCCGAGGTAGGCAAAGCTCAGCACGTAGCTGAGAAACACCGGCAACACCGGCGTCAGTGCATCGAGGGTGACGCCGTGTGGCACCTTCATCTCCAGTACCATGATGGTGATGATGATGGCGACCACGCCGTCGAAGAAGGTTTCCAGCCGGTTCTTGCCCATGTCATGCTCCCCCGGTTGCCGGCAGGCCGTTGCCGCGGGCCCGCTGCGCGCAGCGGTTCATGCGCCGTGCGCCAGCGTGTATTCCGCAGCCAGCGTGCAGGCCGCGCCGGGCGCGAGCTGCACCACGTCCGGCCCGGCGTTGGTGGTCTCCACGCACAGCATGCGGCGGTAGTCCCCGGCGCCGAGATCGGCCATGCCGGCGGCGACGGTCCGCCACGGGTTCCAGACCACCGCGCTCCGGCTGCCCGTCGCGTGGATGCGGATCACGCGTTGCCACGCCGCGTCGTGCAGCTCCAGGTCGTGGTCCACGCCGGTATAGATGCGGTCGACCTCCGCGGCGACGCTCACTGTCCCCGCCTGGACCTTTTCCCGGCCACCGTCCGTCTTGTCGAGGTAGGGCCGGCCCTCGAGACCGTGCACCGTGGCGGCGTCGATATCTCCCACCGCAAAATAGCTGTGCAGCGCCTGGGTCAGCTCGACCGGCCGCTCCCCGCGGTTGGCCGTGGTCAGCGCCAGGCGCAGCGTGGTGCCGACCACGATCTCGAGCCGGGCCGCGAGGTCCCCGTCCTGCCCCGCGTGCGCCTGATCGTCGAGCGCGAGGCCGAGCACCAGTTGCGTGGCGCCGTTGTCCAGCACCGCCGTCTGCACCACGTCCCACGGCGAGATGCGCGCGAACCCGTGCGCCGGACGGCCCCGGTCCTGCGGGTCCGGCCCGAACCACGGCCAGCACACCGGCACACCGCCCTTGATCGCCTTGCCGGGCTGGAAATACGCCCGGTCACTGAGAAACAGCGCATCGTGCCGGGCGGAGCGCGGCCGCCAGGACAGCACCTGGCCACCATAGAGCGATACCGTCGCGGAGGCGTGTTCGTTGTGGATGCCGGCATGGACCATGCCGCCCTGGCCGGTGACGAAGGCCAGTTGCGAATCCAGGCCAAAACGGGTATTGAGCGTGTCCGGTTGCATACGGGTTCCAGGGCAGACGGGTCGGTCGTTGTGCTTGCGGGCGCCGGGCGCAATCATCCCGGGCCGATGCTGCCAGAAGGTACGGCACCGGCTGTCCACCGGCAAGCCACGGCGTTCAGTCCTCCCCCCAGCCCGGCAGGCCATCCACGCTGCGCGCATTGCGCTCCTTGCGGTACGTTTCCAGTCCTGCGGCACCTTTTCTTTCCGCCCAGCGGATCAGGGTATCCCGTTCGCGGACAGCGTCGTAGCGTGGAACACCGTAGCCACAGGAATCACTGCTGTGGCTGAGCTGCGCGCGCAGGATGGCGCGCGCGCCGGCCGGACCGGCAGGCTGCCGAGAACGCCAGCCGGGCCCACTGCCCGGCCGTATCGGGATCGTCGAAGATCTCCTCGGGTGCCGCGTAATACGATAATTGTACCGCCCGGCCCTGCCGGGTGTATTCGAAACGGGACAGGCCACGTCGCTCAAAGCGCTCCGCGCTGTGCGCATCCGCCTTGAGGTAGAGCACATCCGCCACGATCAGCGCGAACATCCGCTCCTCGTGATAGACGCCGTAGCCACCGAACATGCGGCGCACGCGCACCTCGCCGAGCGGCGCGAATACTTCCCGCACATAGTCGACAAACCCGTTCATGTCACACCCTGCCGCAAGCATACCGACGCGTGTCCCGCCGCTCGTGGCATACCCTGCCCGGACAGACGGGACACCTATGCCCCGTCCCGGGGCTGGCCGCATTCCCGACAATAGTGACCGTACACGTAGGTGTCCTTGCCACACTGGCTGCAGGTCCGGTACTGGTGGAACCCGCACAACGGACACACCGCCGCGCCCGCGGGCAGGCGCACTCCGCAGCCCTGGCACAGTCCTTTCGCAATGCGCCGGCCCAGCAGCCGGTCATGGGAGAACAGCTTCTTCTGGAACAGGTAAACGAGCGCCAGTGCCGCGAGCACGGCCAGGGTGATCAGCAGGTAGTACCAGAGCGCCACCAGTTGCAATGCCTCGAGCAGCTCGATGAACTTCTTCAGCAGCTTGCGCGGCAGGATGTCATAGACCAGGTGCGCGATCCGGAACAGCACCGGGATGAGCGTGACCACCAGCAGGTGCGCGGACACCAGGACCTGGTAGGGGCGCCCGCGAGCCAGGCTGCGCGCATTCCAGGCATAGAACACCAGCACCAGCGGCAGCAGGAACAACATCTCCATACCCAGGCGCTCTACCGGGAACCAGAAGTTGCGCTGCCGCCATACCTCCCGCAGCTGGTCCCGTTGCGCATCCGTCACGGCGTCGGTCGCCTGGAACAGCGCACCGAGCGCCGGGCTGGCGGAAACCTTCGCCGCCAGTTGCGCCTGCTCGGCGGACAGTGCGCTGATTTTCTCCGCCAGTTCCCGCACCTGGACACCGGGTTGCGACCGCCCCCCCGGTTGCGCGGTCTTCCCGGCCATTCGTTCCAGCAGCGCGGTATCGTACGCACCCTTGATCCGTTCCAGTTCCGCGCGGGCCGCAGCCGCCTCGCGCCGTACCTGCCGGTAGCGGTTCAGCGAACCGGACAGGGCCTTGTCGTCCAGTACCGCCTCGATGCGCCGGGCCAGCCCGGCACAGAGCGGATGCATCTTTTCATAGGCAGGCTGTTTCTCCACCCGGACCGGACTGGCGTACCGGTCGGAGACGATCTGTGCCATACGCACCAGACGGTGCGTCGCGTTCCAGGTACCGTCCAGCACGATTTCCCGGCAATGCGCGGGTACGTAGTCCGAGGGGCTGGTCAACTGGCGGCTTTGCTCCGCCAGCCCGTCGAACAGGGACATCAGGATGAAGATGTCCAGCAGGATGACGATGGTCAGTGCCGCCCGGCCGATCGGGTGGGCGTCGAGGGTGGACAGGCTTTCCGTGATGGTCCTTGTCCGGCTCAGCAGTCTTTCAAACATGGCAGTGGAGTCCGGTGAGCGGTCCCGGGCCGATGATACCGCCGACCCGGGACCGGGAACCTGCGCTGGCGCAACGCAACGGGCGCAGGCCTGTCCGCCGGAAACCACGCCCGAACCGCGCCTGGCAGGTCATCGGCGCGGCGCTCCCCGGCGCGGCCGGCCGTAGAGCGCGCGCAGCTCGTCCTTGGCCTGCTCCAGGCGGGCACGCTGTGGTGCGGACAGGTGCCGGCCCGCCCGGTTGATATAGAAGGTCAGCATGGACATGGCGGAGCGGAACGGGTCCGCCTTGCGGCGCCGGCTGCGCTCCGCGGAGCGTTGCAGGGACAGCGCGATCTCGCGCGGGTCCTCCCGGGTGAAGACCCCCTCTTCCAGGTCCAGGGCATTGCTGGTCTGTGTGACGTGACGGGACCAGCGCCGGTCATCCGTGGTGGCCAGGCGCACCTCCTCCCCGCCCTGCCGCGGCGGAAACGACATTCCTGTCGCGCGGCTGCTGGCCCGTCATTCCGCCGCGTGCTTCCAGCCCAGCAGGTAGGGATCCAGCACCCAGTAGCGCCCGTCCCGGACCACCAGGTCGATGGCGCGGGCATAGTCCCCCGGCCAGGGTTGATTCAGGTAGTTTTCCTCGGCCACCCGCAGTTTCCGTGCCGGCAGGTCCACTGCCGTGATCACCGCCACGTGGCCGGTGCCGAGGTATTCCCGTGCATAGACGAGCAGGTCACCGGGGACGGGAGCCTGGCGCGAACCGTTGGGCAAGGCCGTGAGCGGGATGGCACGCTGGTCACCGACGTGTTCCAGGTGATCGATGTGGTCCCAGATATCCGCAGCCACGTCGACATCGCCGTACACCGCGCCCCTGTGCGCGAGCAGCCAGCGGCGTGCGAACTCCACGCACTGCCAGCGGATCCCGGTGTAGACGCCATGCACCGTGTTGGGTACGGAGACCACGCAGCCCGCCTTGCAGTTGGAGTAGGCAGGCACTCCACCGTCCGCCGTGCCCAGCACCGTGCCCCAGGGGCTGACGCAACCGGTCTGGCAGACCTCGGGAAGTGCTTTACCGGCACCGGTGTCCCGGGCTTCGGCCGCGCCGGCGGACAGGGCAAGCAGCAGGCCCGCGAGCACGGACCACCACGGAAACTGGCGCGCCGGAAAATTCATCGGGTGCTCGCGCCAGGCATCCGCTCCGCCGCTGCAGCCGCGCTGTCGGCTGGCTGGTTTCCCGGCTCCCCTGGCAATGACCTATTCCTCCCGCCCCGAATACTCGTTGAAGAACTGCCGGGCGGTGCGGCCGCTGCGCGCGGCCCGTGTCGCGGCAAACCGTTGCGCCGCCGCGTGCAGCCGCGCCCGGTCGCCCGGAAAGTCGGGGAAATAACTGTCCACGATCCGCAGGAAATCCTCCTGGTCGGGGGGATAGAATGACAGCCATAGCCCGAACCGGTCCGACAGGGAAAGCTTCTCCTCGATGGCGTCGGCATAATGCAGTTCGCTCCCGACGAGCCGCGAGTCGAGATTGTCCTGCATCGACTCGGGCAGCAGGTGCCGGCGGTTCGAGGTGGCATAGAGCAGTACATTCTCCGGCGGGCGTTCGATGGACCCGTCCAGCACGGTCTTGAGCCCGATCCAGGAATCGTCGTTCACCTCGAAGGAAAAGTCATCGCAATAGAGGATGAAGCGCTGCGGCAACTCCCGCACCCCGTCGACGATGTCGGGCAGACTGTAGAGGTCGGTCTTGTGTGCCTCGATCAGGCGCAGGCCGGCGTGGCTGTAGGCATTCAGGATGGCCTTGACCAGGGACGACTTGCCCATGCCGCGGGCACCCCACAGCAGCGCGTTGTTGGCGGGCCGGCCGGCCAGGAAACGCTCGGTATTGTCCACCATTGCCTGTTTCTGCCGCTCGATGCCGACCAGGCTGTCGAGCGTTACCGGGTCGATGGCGCTGACTGTGCGCAGCCGGCCTTGCTGCGGCCGCCACACGGCGGCACGGGTGGTGGACCAGTCGATCGTCATGGAATGTCCCGGCATCAATTCGTAGTGCGGAAACATACCGGGAGAAGGTGCATGCCTGCAAGGCCGGAGCGGAGCGGAAACGGCACCCGCACCACCCGGCAACGTGCGAGCGGTTATTTGCCCGGGGTGAACTGGTGGCGGATGTACATCACGACCCGCCGGATGTCCCCGGGGCTGAGCAGGGAACGCCATGCCACCATGGCCGTGCCCGGTTTGCCGAACGCGATCGCCCGGGCCATCTCCTCGTTGCTGAGACGGCGCATGCGCTGCGCGTCGGTAAAGTTCCGCGGCTTGGTCTCCAGCACCTTGCCGATCCGGGTCTGCGCATTGCCCATACTGCCGTGACAGATTGCGCAGTAGGACTGGTACACCTCGCCGCCGACGGCCACGTCAAAATCGTCCTGCGACATCCATGCGGGACGGGGACGTTTCAGGCTCCTGACGTAGGCGGCGACCTCCCGGATCTGCCGGTCGTTCAGCAGGCGGCCCCAGCCCGGCATGGCGGTACCGGGTTTGCCGTCCTTGATCACCTTGAAGACACGCTCGTCATCGATGCGCGCCATTGCCACCGGGTCGGCCAGCTTGCGAGGTGGTGGTTCCAGCACCTTGCCCAGCGGGGTATTGGAAAGGCCGACGCGCCCGTGACAGGCCGAACAGTACTGGAAGTAGAGCCCCTTGCCGCGTGACAGCGCTTCGTTCCCGGCTGCACAGGCGACCGTGGCCCCGAGCATCAGACCGGATAAAACCACCAGAGGAACGAGCTTCATGTCTGCAACCCTTGCGCGACCCCGCGCAGCAAGCGGCAAATGCAGTGCGTATTATACTCCGCGCGGCAAGCGTTGAAGCATTGCTGCCTGTGGCGAATCGACTGTCATTGATCTGTCTCAAACCGGTACCGAATGGAGACATTTTTTTTGCGGAGCGCTCGTTCCCGGATATCCCCCCTCCCGCAACGGGTGTGTGCAGCGTTGTGGCGCGGATACGTGCGAATCCGGAATCCGGCACCTGCCTCACGAGATTGCTGCGTCACTGGCCGTTCTCCGCCTGCTCTCCCGCAAAGGCCCGCTGCAGCGCGGCGATGTCGAATTTTTTCATGCCGAGAAACGCCTGCGTGACGCGCGCCAGTGCTGCAGGATCCTGCGTGCACAGCATCTCGTCCATCACGGCGGGCACGATCTGCCACGAGAGCCCGTAGCGGTCCTTCAGCCAGCCGCATTCGACCTCCCGGCCGCCGTTGGCAGTCAGTTGCTCCCGGTACGCGTCGATTTCCGCCTGCGTGTCGCACCTGACGACAAAGGAGACGGACTCGTTGAACGTGAACGGGGGACCGGCGCTGATGGCCATGAATTCCTGCCCGAGCAGTTCGAAGCGGACGACATCCACCGTGCCGGACGGGGTGTCATGCAGTGTCGTCGTGGACACCATGCGCGAGTCCGGGAAAACCGCCACATAGAAGCGAGCAGCCTCCACCGCCGCGCGGTCAAACCACAGGTGCGGGACGATTCTCGCTTGCAGCTTCGGCATGACGTCCCACCGGCCGGCTTTATCCGGAAAAACCTGCGATCGCGTGCTTCGCCAGGACGTGCAGATGCGTCCTTTCGTCGCGGCACGCGGACGAGGCGAATACCTGCTCCATTGCGGCGCTCCGTGCCTCCGGATGAGCGGACACCAGCACCAGCCGGAAGCGGTTGAACCCCGCCGAGTCACGCTCCGCCACCCCCTGTGCAAGCACCTCAGCCACCCTGCCGGGCAGGTCCGCTGCGCCTGTGTCCTCGAGCACGTAGATCAGGAGCCGGCCACCGACACGAATCCTGTGCTGCCAGGAACCGGTCGGCTCTGCCGTATATTCGATCCTGTCAAACACGTCCTCAGGACAGGAACAGCCCAGGGTTTCCTGCACGAATCGCTTGATCTCGTGATGTCGCTGCACACCCACCTCGCACGGAAAAAGGAGGAGGCCACCGGACCATTGAGCCCGGCATCCGCCGCTGTATCCCTGCCCCGCTGCCGGCACCTGCCCGGGCCGGTTCCGGGCTACACACTGTCCAGCGCCTGCCGGATGGAACCGAAGACGCCCAGCGCGAACAGCAGCACCGTACACCCGTCGCCGACCAGTTCGAGCAGGAGCAGTACCCGTGCGGCGGACGATGGATCGGGCGCGCGCCGCCGGATGAGCACGCCTGCGACGACCAGCAGTACCTGGAGTGCAATGCCCAGCGCCACCCGTCCCGGTGCCGACAGCAGGCTGCCGGCAGCTGGTGCCGCCACCTGCGGTGCGTGATGCAGGGACAGGAAGCCGAGGGCCGCCACCCCACCGCCGATCAGTGCCGTGCGCAGGCCTGCATACGTCTGTGGATGCTGCATCGCCCCTCCCTGGACGGGTCGGTATACGGATGGCGGAGCCGCAAGCCGTCAATTCCGGACGTGACGCCCACCCGGACGAATGCCGCTTCACCCGGTCAATACAAGAAGCAGACCCGGGATTGCACCACAATGTACCCGGCCCGTTGGATTGTATACCACAGCAGACACACGCGACGCAGGACCTGCCGTGCCCGGCCGAACACATGACCCGGGCCATGGCGGGCATCCAGGATTCAGGAGGACGGCGTCAGGCCCGGTTTCCGCGGCTGCCCGGGAAAGCGGCGGCCGGTCGCCCTGTCGTCGCGCCTGAGCCGCAGTCCCGGAACGTTCCAGGCAGTGGGTACAGGCACTTCCGGACCGGCAGCGCCGGCCGCAGATCGGTATACTGTTCGGGCAAATCGTGGACGGAGCCCGCTTCCAGTGCTTCTTGCCAGAAACGGGATCTCACCGCGCTTTCCCCGTTGTTAAACCCGGAGGTTGTATGGCAACGAAACAAGCGGATAGCCAGGAAAACCAGTGGTTCCTGGAGAACGAACGCGTCCTGCTGGAGAAGGCGCGCCTGGAACACGAACATCGCCTCGAAGCATATCGCCGTGAACATGAAGAGGCGGAACGTGAGCAACGCCGCCTGGCGCACTGGATGAAATGCCCGAAATGCGGCAGCGACATGCAGGAAGAGCAACTCGAAGACCTTGAAATCGATCGTTGCACCGTATGCGATGGCCTGTTTTTTGACCAGGGCGAGCTGGAGACGCTGCTCACGGGCAAACAGGAAGGTCGATTCAGATTCTATCGCCGCCTGTTCGGGCTGGATTGAGGGTCTGCACGCCGGGGAACCCTCCAGAGCGGGAACCGTGGCGTGATCCCGGCCTGTCCCGGGCCGGGTTCGGACTGTGGGTGTGGACCACCCTGCCGCCGACTGGCGGATGTAACCAGCGACGGTCCAGTGAACCAGCCGGGTCGGCGCCGCACACGTACTCGCCGACCGCTGGACGGGTTCGTGATGTGCCGTGGATTATTTCATTTCATCGATAACCTGCCCGAACTCCGCAACCTGGTCCCAGTCCGTGTAATCGATGTTGGTTTCCGGATCTGTCGGGCCGTTCGTCATCCACATAATCAGGCGAATGATCACCCGGTCCCGATAGCGGTATTTCTGATATTCGATTTTTCCCGCGAACACTGCAAGCTGCCCTGGCTTCCAGGTGATTTGCCTGAGGAATTTCCGGAGATAGGGATTGGTTTCCGGGTTACGTTTCTCCGGTTTACGCGCGACCACATTCACGGAAAAGAAGGCATTGGGCCTGGAGTCCAGGACTGGCTGGTTAGCTTTTATAAATTCATATATCTGCTTGCTGTGTTTGCCGTAGCGAATACTTGCCCCGATAACGATCTTGTCAAACGCATTCAGGTCAGTGGTGACATCGTCAACGGAAACCAGTGTTACCTGATTATTCCTCGCTTCGACGATTTGTTTCAGTCGCAGGCATATTTCCCGCGTGTGGCCATCAGTTGTCGAATAGATGATGAGAATTCTGGCCATTGATCGTCGTTTGTCTGAATCACGCAACGTTTCACCGCGGGCGAACGGGGCGGCATGGCTGCAGGCCCGGCCCGAACCGCCGGATGCACCCGGAGGGCGCCAGGTCCTGCGAACCGGAACCCGGAATGGCGGGGTAACCGAACCTCAGGCAAGCCGCAACTGCTCCAGGGAAGCAACCGCCTCTCCCCCGCTGATATCGGGAATGATGCTCAACTCGAGTACGGTAACCGCCGGGAGTTCGACATGATAATCTTCCGCCTCGGCGGTTGCGCCGCCGGGACTGAAGTTCCACTGCTGCCGCACGATCTCCCGGAACGACTGCCCGCCATCCGCCGACCAGCGCAAGACGTACTCCTGCGTGCGCCCGGCGCCGGTCTCCACGAATTTCATCCAGATCCGCCGAAGCGGCTGCGGACGGGTAAAAATAATCCGGATCGTCTGTTTTCCCGGCCCCGCGGCGCGCCACCCCGAGACGCTGCCGGGCAGCAACGCGGACTCGACCGGATGAGCGGCATCCTCCGAGGTGATTTCCACCTCCGCGATTTCCTCAACATTCAACCAGTCCTGCTCAGGGGGTACGGTTTCCTGCCGAACAGGGACGATAATTCGCTTTCGCATCTGCGTGCCTCCCGGTTACATTCCATGGCGAACCCAAACCGTCTCACGCCTCACCTCTCCGCCAGCAAACCACAGGGCGTGGAACGGGTAGCGCCTGCTGCCGACCGGGCGGAAGTTCCTGCAGGACCGGTGTTCCTTTCCAGGACAACGAGCACGCGGCGCGGCAGGGATGCACGGACTGTCGCGAACCGTCGAACGCACCCGCAGGGCAGAAACACCCACGCTCCCGGGTTCGGCAAGGGCGTGGTTACTGCATAACACGGTTTGGAGGACGATTTCCACGAAAATCCGGGGAAATCGTGCGCGGACACCACTGCTGCCCTGCTGAACATGCAGGGGATAATCCGTACCACGTCCATGCGGGATCGTTTCGGGAGTGGTGGACAGACAGGACGAGGAGAGCCGCGCCGGCTGGTCTGGACACTGCGATCCTTCCCGGCAACCGTCCCCTGCGTGACTCCCGGCCCGGCCACCCTGCCTCGCCGGCCGGGCTCAATGCCGCGCCCGGGTGGCTTCCGCCTTGTCGAGGTTTCGTCCCACCCGCCAGGAATCGGCAATCCCTGCCAGCCAGCAGACCAGTAACAGGTCGGGCGCAACACTGCCCAGCAACCCCTGGTTTGCGGCGGACTGCTGCGTGATCAGCCCGCTGATCGCCGCCGCGTCCGGCGCGACAGCGCCACGCTCGATGCGGTCGGCCACCTGCAGCGCGGTATCCATGGCCTCGGTTGCCAGCGCGTAGAACGACACCAGCGAGGCGCCGGCCAGGAGGGCGCCGACGAGATATCTCTTCAGGTAAAGATGCCCGGCGCCGGGAAACACCAGCGCGGACAGCAACACGGCCTTCACGGAACGGGTCATGGGCGGCACCGGTGCTGGAGGGTCATGGCGTGTCCTGCCTTGCCGGGCCGGAGGCGGCCTTCTGCCGCTGGTATTCCCGGTACGAGGTGGCGGCGCTTTGCAGGCAACGCGTGCGCTCCATCGCGTCGGGAATCCGGTTGCAATGGTTGCGCTGCCAGTTCTGGCCCGCCCCGTAGGCCTGCTGCGCGGTGCAGGCCGTGAGCGGCGCCAGCACCCACAACAGGGCGCACGTCAACACGATACGCGGTAGCCGGCGAGCCTGGTTCATGACTTTCGCCAGTATAAACCGACCCGGGGCACAGTGGGCACGGAAATCCGGAGACGCATAGCGTTCCCCGTCAGTAGCGGTCGAACACATGGCGTATTTCCGGCATCATGCGCTGCACGCACAGGATGCCTTCCTCGATCGCCTCGTTGGCGCGGTAGAATTCCAGCAGGCCGATCTGCGCCAGCTTCGGCGACAGCAGGACATCCGGCGGGTCGCCCGCCATGCGGCTGCGGGTGATCCGGTCCTGCGTGATGTTGATGGACCCCGCGATCGCCTCGAACAGGCCGGGCGGTTGTTCCCCGTCCTTTCGGTCCGGCAGGATCGACGCCTTGTATTCCGCCACGAGATCGGTGATCTTCCCCACGATACCGGCGTTCCTGCTCACCGGATTCCTGGCCTTGTGCATGTGCTTGCCGACGATATCGCCGTTCAGGTTGACGGCGATCACGAGATCCGCGCCGAGCGCCCGGCACACGGACACCGGCACCGGGTTCACCAGGCCGCCGTCGACCAGCCAGCGGTTGTGGTTGCGGATCGCCGGAAACAGGCCCGGCAGGGAAATCGACGCCCAGACCGCCTCCAGAACCGAACCCTGCGTCAGCCAGACCTCCCGGCCGCTCGCCAGGTCCGTGGCCACCGCCGCGTACTGCCGGGCGCAGGATTCGATCGTGGCCGCATCCCCGGCCACGTAATCGTTCAGGAAGCGATGGAATTTCTCCGTGTTGACGAAGCCGGTCATCGACGAGTTGATTTCAAAGAACCGCGCCGTCTCGAACCGGGTCAGCGAACAGACCCACTCCTCCAGCTTTTCGAGGTTGCCGGAGACATACGACGCACCCACCAGGGCGCCGATCGAGGTACCGCACACCACGTCCGGGATGATGGCCTGCTCGGCCAGTGCGTGGATCACGCCGATATGGGACCAGCCACGCGAAGAGCCGCTGCCGAGCGCCAGGCCGAGTTTCACGATGGCAGTTCCATGGCTGGTTTCCGTGGTCAGGGGAACGGCAGAAGGAGACTATACTCCTTTGCCCCCTTTCAGCCAGTGGGCAGGGGTTTCAGTTTATGAATGTTGGCTTCCCAGTTCCTGCCGTCGAATGGCTCGATGCTCATACTATTGATCGTAGTATCGTCCAGACACCTGGCATTGACACTGATCCCCTCGGGGTGTGACCGGGGTATGTAAAAGGACTTGATGCCGCAGGTCCTGCAGAACAGGTGTTTCGCTTCGTGGGTATCGAACGTATAGGTTTCCAGATTGTCCGCGCCGGAAATCAGGTGAAACCGGCTTCGCGGCACGATCAGGTGCAAATAGCCGGATTTCGTGCATATGGAACAATTGCATTCCGAAACCTCGAGGTCTTCCGGCGCCTCGACCTCGAACCGGACAGCCCCGCAGTGGCAACCGCCTTTATGGATGGCCATGGCTCATCCGTCAGCGCAAGGCTTTGCAGGACGCGAATTGCAAGGCAGGAAACATATCAAATGCCTCCGTCCCCTTTTTCTCGAGGCCCTGTCCTCGCAGTGAGCACCGTAAGTTCAAACTGCAATTCCTTCCCTGCCTCGATCATCAACCCATGGACTCGAGGTTTCCAGCGGTTCTCGAGGCCACGTTTATGAGGCTTACACAAGCTGCAACTGCGACGCTTATTCTTCGTTTGTTTTCTCATTGCTCGTTACCCCTATACCGGCCTGCTCGTTGCCGTGAAAACCAGATCCGTCCGTACTCGCCAGCTGCCGGCATTGTGCGCGCCAGATCACTACTGTCCCATATAAACCCGTTGAACGATCAGTAAGTCTTTCACTATGCACGACCTTGCAGGTGAGTAACCA
>CAYUFA010000048.1:17932-19202 GCA_964443845.1 uncultured Ectothiorhodospiraceae bacterium | reverse complement strand
ATCATGGCGCCGATTCCGCTGACCATCATCGGCGTGATGCCGGGCCACGCCCTGCTGGGCGCGCAGTTCACCGCGACCTCGATGATCGGCATGATCGCGCTGGCCGGTATCATCGTGCGCAACTCGATCCTGCTGGTGGATTTCATCAACGAGGAGGTGCATGCGGGCGTGCCCTTCGAGCAGGCGGTGATCGGTGCGGCGGTGGCGCGCACCAAGCCCATCGTGCTGACGGCGCTGGCGGCCATCCTCGGCGGCTTCTTCATCCTCGATGACCCGATCTTCAACGGCCTGGCCATCGCGCTGATCTTCGGCCTGCTGGTGTCCACGCTGCTGACGCTGGTGGTGATCCCCGTGATGTACTACGCCTTCCGCTACCGGCGCATGGAGCAGGGCGCTGTCGCAGGAGCGACCCCGTGATGCGCAGCCATGCTGTCCGCCGGGTGAGCCGTGGCCTGCTGGGTGCCGGCGTGTTGTGGCTGGCCGGGTGCGCGACCACGCCGGTGCCGGAAACGCGGGCCGTGGCTACGCCCCCGGTAGAGTGGGCCAGCGGCGCGCCGCCCGGCCCGGTCGCGGCCGGCTGGATCGCCGACTTCGGCGATCCCGTGCTGGTGCAGCTCGTCGACGAGGCGCTTGCGCACAACCACGATCTGCAGGCCACTGCGGTCAGCGTCGAGCAGGCGCAGGCCGAGGCACGCAAGGCGGCGAGCGCACAGGTGCCGATGGTGGGTGTGAACGCGGGCGCACAACGGGCCGGCGACACCGAATCCTTCGTGCAGTCCGACACCGGCGTGTCGCTCGGTATCGCCTGGGAGGCCGATGTCTGGGGTCGCATCCGCGCCGGGGTCAGCGCCGGCAAGGCCGGCGTCGAGGCCGCGCGCGCAGACTACGCGGCCGCGCGCCAGTCGCTGGCCGCGCAGGTGGGCAAGGCCTGGTTCCAGGCCATCGAGGCGCAGCAGCAGCACACGCTGGCGCAGGAGTCACTGGCCAACCTGCACGAGATCCTGCGCATCGTGCAGGCGCAGCAGCATGCAGGTCTCGCCTCCGGGCTGGACCTGCACCTGGTGCAGACCGATCTCGGCACGACCGAGGCGCGCGTACAGGAAACGGCCACCGCACAGCGCGATGCCGTGCGCAGCCTGGAGCTGTTGCTGGGCCGTTACCCGGCAGCCGAACTGCAGGTGCGTACCGAACTGCCAGCCGAACCAGCTCCGCCACCGGCCGGGCAACCGGCCGAACTGCTCGCGCGCCGGCCGGACCTGCGCGCGGCGGA
>CAYUFA010000048.1:9856-17832 GCA_964443845.1 uncultured Ectothiorhodospiraceae bacterium | reverse complement strand
CGGCCGGGCAACCGGCCGAACTGCTCGCGCGCCGGCCGGACCTGCGCGCGGCGGAAGCCCGCGTGGCAGCCGCCTTCGCGCTGGCCAGGCAGGCCCGCGCCGCGCGCCTGCCGCGCATCAGCCTGACCAGTGCCGCCGGCACGGCCAGCACCGCGTTGCAGGCGCTGGTCCTGCCGATCGACTCCTTCTGGTACATCGGTGTGAACCTGTTTCAGCCGCTGATCGACGGCGGCAAGCTGAAGGCCGATGTCGCCATTGCCGACGCGAAGCAGACGGCGGCGCTGGAACAATATGCCGGCAAGGTGTTACACGCCTGCGGCGAGGTGGAGCACAGCCTCGACGCCGAGGCGGGCCTGCGCGCGCGCAGCAAAGGGCTGCAGGAGGCCGCGTCGGAAGCGGACCAGGCCTACCGGCTGGCCATGCGCCGTTACCAGGAAGGCGAGGCCGGCCTGCTCGATGCACTGCAGTTGCAGCAGCGCTTGCTGACGATCCGCCAGTCGCTGTACCACGTTGAACTGCTACAGCTGACCGAGCGCATCAACCTGCACCTGGCGCTGGGCGGGGATTTCCAGTAGGGGACCTCTCACCTGACCGGGTTCCTGGCGTTGCGCGGCGCGCGATGTACGGGGACAAGGCTGCGTAGCGGCCTTGTAGAAACAGCCGGGAGGCAGGATGCCGTGAGCGGCCAGCGCCGCGGCAATCCCCGGACGATTGCACCTGCGTCACGGGCGTGCTTTGCTCCGCCCGCACTGACGGGGCAGGAGCCAGACGGGCAACGCGGCGATCGAGTACCCCGCAACCATCGCGTGGCCGATTCCCCTGCTGTCAGCAGGGTGATATCCGGTTCGCGCCGCGAGACCGCATCACTTACAATGAAAGGGTAGACTACCTGCCCAACCTGTCCCCCTGCCATGGCCGACTACAACTACCTCAAGGACCTCGTCCTGCTGCGCAACGACCCGAGCAAGGT
The DNA here is from genome assembly GCA_964443845.1 of uncultured Ectothiorhodospiraceae bacterium. Taxonomy (GTDB): domain Bacteria; phylum Pseudomonadota; class Gammaproteobacteria; order UBA9214; family UBA9214; genus UBA9214. The sequence continues at coordinate 16,862 of CAYUFA010000048.1, read as the reverse complement.
GCCTGCCATCCTGGAAGCGGCGCAACGCGGCGAGATGGATGCCCAGTACGCACTGGGCCTGATCTATGCCGATGGCCGCGGCGTTTCCATCGACCTGGCACAGGCGCACTTCTGGTTGTCACGGGCGGTGGAGCAGGGTGACCGCGACGCCGAAGTCATGCGCAATATCGTCGGCAGCCGGATGAGTGATGCGGAGTACGAGGCCGCGCTGCGGCTGCGTTCCGGGCCGGATCTGCACCTGGTCAGATAAATCCCTGTCGTAATCCGGCTCCGAACCCGGTGCTGTCCTGCACGCACTCCCGACGCAACCGCGGCGGAATCACGGGGATTGACGCATTACTTCTGCAAGCGGCGCAGTGGCCATGATCCGCTTTCCAGGCAAGGGAGCAGTTCCTCCGGCGCTGCCGGTCTGGCAATGAAATAACCCTGTGCCTGGCAGCAGCCGAAGTTCCTGAGGGTATGCAGGCAGCCGGAGGTCTCTACGCCTTCCGCGACCACTCTCAGTCCCATATTGTGTGCAAGGTCGATGGTGGAACGCACGATCGCCGCGTCATCCTCATCTCCGTCCACTTCTCTCACGAAGGACTTGTCGATCTTCAGCTCGTTCACCGGAAGCCGCTTCAGGTGGCTGAGTGAGGAATAGCCGGTGCCAAAATCATCGATCGAGAATTCGATGCCAAGCGTGGACAGCCGGTTCAACACGGTGGATACGTAATCGGGATCACCCATGATGGCGCTTTCCGTGAGTTCCATGATCAATGCGCCGGGTCGGGGGTTCCACCGGTTCCGCAGTTTCTGGACATGGTCGAGCAATTGTGTGTCACGCAGATTGCACATGGAGATGTTCACGGAAATGGTGAGGTCGTAGCCGGCATCATTCCATGCGATGCATTGGCGGTATGCTTCCTCCAGGGCCCAGAAAGTATAGCGCCTGATCAGGCCGCTCTGCTCCATGGCGGGGATGAAGGCTTCGGGAGAGACAAACCCGCGCACCGGGTGGTTCCAGCGCATCAGGGCCTCGACGCCGGTGATCATGCCACTGCTGCAATCCAGTTTTGGCTGGTAATACAGCTGGATCTGTTCAGAATGCAGGGCCTCGCTGAGGTCAGTCATCAGGGTCAGGTGATGGAGTGTGTTCCGGTCCTTGTCCGGGTCATACACGAAACAGCTGGTCCGGTCCTGCTTGGCGATGTACATCGCCACGTCGGCGCATCTGAATAAAGTGGAAACGTCATTCCCGTGGTGCGGAAACAGGGAAATGCCCGCGCTGGCATCCACCAGGCAATCGGTGCCCCTGATATCGAACGGGGTATCCAGCACTTTCAGCAGTTGCGCGGCAACCTGTCGGGCGCCCGCGCTGTCCGCGCCGGGCAGTATCACCGCGAATTCATCGCCACCCAGGCGGCCGATGGTATCCGTCTTGCGCAGTGCATCCCGAAAGCGCCTGCCGACCTTTTCCAGGAGGATGTCGCCGGCCTGATGACCCAGCGTGTCATTCACTTCCTTGAAGCGATCCAGGTCCAGCATGATGATGGCGACTTTCCCGCATTCCCGTTGTGCGCTATGGATGTGCTGCGTCACCCGGTCATGCAGCAGGTTGCGATTGGGAAGCCCGGTCAGGCTGTCGTACAGTGCCAGGTTCTCCAGCTGCCGGTTGGTTTCCAGCAGCTCCCTGTTCAGTGCCTGCAGGTCCCGCCGGTATTCATCCGCCTGCCGTTTTGCAGTCTCCAGTTCCGCGAAGGTGATGGCATTTTCCAGGGCGATGGCGACCTGGGTTGCAAACAGCGACAGCAGATCCTTGTCGCGCTCGGTAAACTGCTCGATGCGGGTCTTTCTGATTCCGGAGATGCCGCCCAGGAAGTGATTCCTGCCCATCAGGGGGACCATGATGACCGAAGTGGCCTCTTTCTCCCAGCGGGTGCGTTCATCCGCCTCCAGGTCGTCGATCACGCCTCCCCACCACGGCCGGTTGTTGCGCCATACCCAGCCGCAGATGCCCAGCTCGAGGGGCAGTGTCTCACCGATGATTTCTGCGGCATCCTTGCCACTGCCAGCCCGGTAGGTGTAGTGCTCGCAGTCGCCATCCAGAACGGGAATCAGCACGGTCTCGGCACTGATCAGGTCACGCGCGCGCTCGGCTACCAGCGGGAGCAGCTTGTCGAGGTGCAGCTGCCGGCTGACCTCTTCGGCGGTTTCCCGGAGCAGCAGGATCTCCCGTTCACGCAGGCGCAGTTCGTGCTCCAGCTCCTGGATGCACTGATCGTGAATGTATCTGGCGATATTTGACGGCATCGAATTTCTATCGGCCGCCGGCAGGGGAGCCTGAGACAGGACAGGTGTGCGACTCCCCCGGAAAGATGCTCCGACACCATTCGGCACATCAGGGCGCGTTACCGGCCGGGTCGGCTGGATACCGCTACAGAGCGATCCATCCCGAACGGGACGCAATATGCGGTGGTCCTGTTCGCGGCATGACTGACTCGAATATACAACGACCGGAGAGTCATTCGATAACGTCAACCGGGCTGCCTGGAACCCCGGTCATTTAAGGCATTTTGCTATTCATCGGAGCACTGAATGGTTTCACGATTCCAGTTTCCTCCACGATCATGACAGTTTCCGATTAATACAAATTGTCCGATATACGGAGTAATTGCCAGAACCGCCCCCAGCAGGATAAACGCAGCAGTTTCCTTCGTCGCGCCCGGGAACGTGCGCACAGCCTTAAATAGACCCGCTCCGAAAGACACTGCTGCCAGTGCAAAACAAAGCTGAGCAATAGCCCGGCGGAACCAGCCTGTGGGGTATGGGTTTGGCGGTCCTCCCGATACCCACGCGCTGTACAGCGCACCATTCAGGAAGAACAGCGCCAGTAATATGAATACAGCAAGCAGCAGCCACCTTATGAGCTGGCGCTGGATCGATAACTTCGCCGGGTCATTCATATGCCTGATGTCGTGCAGCGGCGACCAGCAAATCACGCAGCATAATTTTTGGTCCGGCTGGTTGCACCTGTTATGTACTGGCCTGGGCCCTTGACAGTAATTTGTCCAGATGATCTGCAAAAGCCTTTCTGTTACCTTGACTCAAGGCTGGTGTGCCGCCCGTGTCAAATCCGCTGGCTCGCATGCTGTCCAGGAAATCCCTCATGTTCAAACGCGCTCCAATATTGTCCCTGGTAAGAAGTTCGCCACGAGGGCTCAGCACAGTTCCACCTTTCTCGATGGCTTCAGCCGCCAGGGGAATATCGCTGGTGATGACCAGATCGCCCGCGCCAAGCCTTTTAATGATCTCGTTGTCGGCAATGTCGAACCCGGAAGCGACCTGAATCATTCGAATATGAGGTGATGCTGGTACACGTACAGCTTGATTGGCAATCAGCGTGAGCATGATTCCTGTGCGCACAGCAGCTCTGAACAGGATGTCCCTGATCACTACAGGACATGCATCGGCGTCTACCCAGATATTCATGTTATGCGACTTTCACCGTGTATTTGCGCTCAGATGCCGAGCTTCATACCCACCGTCATCGTCTGCTCCGCGGGAATATGGTAGTTGGCAGTGATGTCCTGGGTGTTTCTGGCCAGCAAGACAAACAGCTTGTCGCGCCAGTGAGCCATGCCCCGCTGCTTGCGCCCGGCAATCAGATCGACACGGCCGATGACGTAGTGGATCTGGTCGAGATCCAGCTCCAGACCAAGATCGGTACAGGCACTCAGTTCGGAAGGAATGTTGGGAGTCTGCATGAACCCGTAGCGCAGCACAATGCGATAGAACCCGATGTCGATCTGGGTGAATTCCATGCGCTCGTCTCTGCCGGTCGCAGGCACGGGTTCGAAGACGATCGTCAACAGGATCACGTTCTCATACAGTACGCCCGTGTGCCGGACCAGTTTCTGCAGCGACGGTGGGGTCTGCTCCAGGCGACCGGTAAAGAATACGGCCGTTCCGGCGATGCGCGGTAGCTCCTCGCCGGTTACGCGCCCGATGAAAGTATCGATGTCCTGCGTGGTGTTCGCGACCTGCTCGGCCAATATGCTCGTGCCACGGCGCCATGTGGTCATGATGGTGAACAATACTGCACCGATTGCCAATGGCAACCAGCCACCATCGGGTATGGTGAGCAGGTTGGATCCCAGGAACCCCAGGTCGATGGCGAGGAATCCCAGCAGGAATGCCAGTGCCGCGGGCAGGCTCCAGCCACCGCGCTCGCGCGCCACCCGGAATGCCAGCACCGTGGTAATGGCCATGGCGGAATTCACCGCCACGCCGTAGGCGGCCGCCAGATTGCCGGATGAGCGAAAAGCCAGCACCAGTCCGATGGCGGCGACCATCAGTATCCAGTTCACCGCGGGCATGTAGATTTGCCCGCGTGCATCGGCCGAGGTCTGTGCCACACTGAGGCGCGGGATCAGGCCGAGGTGCACGGCCTGTCGCGTCAGGGAGAAGGCGCCGGTAATGACGGCCTGGGAAGCGATGCAGGTTGCGCTGGTGGCCAGAATAATCAGCGGATAGAGACCCCAGGACGGTGCCAGGTTAAAGAACGGGTGGATGCTACTGGCCGGTTCGGCGATCAGGAGCGCGCCTTGCCCGAAGTAATTGAGCAGCAATGCGGGCAGCACGAAGGCAAACCACACCTTGCGTATGGGCTGGCGTCCGAAATGGCCCAAATCTGCATACAGCGCCTCACCACCCGTGGTGACCAGGAACACGGCATACAGGACCAGGTAGCCGGTTGTGCCGTTGTTCATGAAAAACCTGACCGCCTGCCAGGGATTAACGGCGAGCAGCACTTCTGGCACCTGGAGGATGCCGCGGATGCCCAGCAGCGCGAGCACGGCGAACCAGACCAGCGTCAGCGGACCGAAGACTGCACCTACCGCAGCAGTTCCATGGCGCTGAACCGCAAACAACAGTATCAGGATGACCACGGTAAGCGGTATCACGTAGCTGTGCAGGACCGGCGCCGCAACCCGCAGTCCTTCCACCGCGCTCAGCACCGAGATCGCCGGTGTGATCATGGCACCGCCGTACAGCATGGATGCGCCCAGAATGCCAAGCAGGATCAGTGCGCGCCGGCTGCGCCTCTGTAGATTATGTTCCGGTCTGAGCAGAGCCAGCAGGGCGAATGTACCGCCTTCGCCACGATTGTCGGCGCGCAGAATGTACACCATATACTTGAGCGAGATGATCAGGATCAGCGTCCACAGTATCAGTGACAGGATTCCGAGGACGTTTCCAGTCGTGATCGGGATGGGGTCCTTGCCGGTGAAACATTCGCGCAAGGCGTAAATCGGGCTTGTACCGATGTCGCCGTAGACCACTCCGAGGACGGCGATCGCCAGGACGGAAAATGACTGGCTGTGCGGCGTAGTCGCAGGCGCGTGCTCCAGCGCCTCGTTCTGGGCATCCCGGCCATTGCTCTTCACTGGTTTGGCTGACATCGCTCTCTCCACGCGGATTAGCCGCATTATGTGCCTTTGCGGCTTGCTGAAAAAGTCTCCGGTGGGGATGAACTTTTTTGATGTCGGTCCGCCTGTTGAAAACACACGCCTGGACAAGGCGGCCAAATCGCTGTCCCGGCCCCTGCTTAATCAGGTCTGTGATTCATGCCTGAATCAGTACGGCAGCCGGCTCAGGCAAGGAGTCATGATCCCCGCTGCAGCGCAGGAAAGGGGGCGGAGGTATGGTCATGTATTCCTTCCGTCCCCGTTGGCAAGTACAGGGCACAAGATATGTGCGGTGCCGGACCGTTCGTTCAACCTGCCTGCCAGTCCGTGATGCGCACATGCTCCGGCTGGCTGCGTACCCGCTCCAGCCACGCCTGCACCGCAGGGTAGCGGTGCAGTTCAAAGCCGCCTGCGCCGGCCACGTGAGTGTAGGCATACAGGGCGATATCGGCGATGGAATACGTGTCATCGACGAAGAACGGGCGTTCCTGCAAATGCTGCTCCATCACCGCCAGGGCCGCATTGCCGGCCCGGTGTTTCTGTTCCAGTTGCTGCGCTTCCAGCGCCGATCCGTCCAGGCCGCGGATGCTGATCCAGAAACGGGCGGCGGCGATATTGGGTTCATGGCTGTACTGCTCGAAGAACAGCCATTGCAGCACCTGTGACTGCGCGAATGAGGCGGCAGGCCAGTACGGGGTGTTCTGCGCAAGCCAGTACAGGATTGCATTCGACTCGGCAAGGATGCGTCCGTCATCGAGTTCGAGCACGGGTATCTTGCCGTTCGGGTTCCTGGCAAGAAACTCCTGCGTGCGGGTTTCTCCCTGCAGGATGTCCAGCGGCAGGTATCGATACGGGATGGCCAGGTGCGCCAGCAGCAGCCGGACCTTGTACCCGTTACCTGATTTCGGGTAGTCGTACAGTTTCACGGCCATGCTCCGGGTGCCGGCACCACATCACCGGCGCGCACGAGGCCGGAGCGCGGTGCCGGCCGCAGCACGATCCACGCCAGGCGCCCGGCACGCGGAAACCGGGCGCGCAGACCGGCCAGGGTAGTCCCGTCATTGCGCATGTGCGGTGGCCGCTGGCAGCAGGCAGCCCGATTCGCCCCCTGTCCGTGGGCACTCATTTTGCAAGATCCGGCGGTGTGCCGGGAATCACTTTCCAGCCTTCCGGACACGCCGCGACATACGGGTAGTAGCCATGTGCGGAGGTGCAGTAGTACCAGGCTTGCGTGCCCTCCGGAGTGGTCGATGCGGGTGGTACCGCTGCCGGCAGCGGTGGTACCGGGATCAGGGCGGGTGCCGGGTAGTCGTACGGCAGGACATTCGTGTAGTCGTACGGAAAATCGGACGGGAAGTATTCAACGGCCGGCGGGGAATACAGATATGGTCCCGGGGCGGTCCACCACCAGGGGATGCCGCCAGCATGACGGCGGCCGTGACCGTGATGATCCGCCAGCGAGACCTGGCTGACCGCCACCAGCAACACGGCGCGGCACAATACGTGAATCCGGTTGTGTTTCATTGCGATATCTCCTGATGTTCAGCGAGGCACGA
>CAYUFA010000048.1:0-9756 GCA_964443845.1 uncultured Ectothiorhodospiraceae bacterium | reverse complement strand
ACGTGAATCCGGTTGTGTTTCATTGCGATATCTCCTGATGTTCAGCGAGGCACGAACCAGGGTCAGATCCCGGTTTCCCCTTATAATAGCTGCATAATAGCCGCAACCGGGATCTGCACCCGTAGACTGTCATTCCGGAAAGGGCAGCACCGGATCCCCGGAGCGAACGCAGCCGGATTACACGATTCATGCCGTATCTGCCGGGAGGTCCTCAATGCCGCCCGGGACCGGGCGCGCGGTCAGGCGAGCCCGGCACCGCGCAAGCCATCGATCAGCATCTGAACGCCGACGACTGCCAGGATGAGTCCCATCAGGCGTGAAACGACCTTGATAGCCTCCAGGCCCAGCGTGCGAGTGAACCAGGGTCCTCCGATGAATGCGAGAAACGTGATCGCGCATATCGAACCAAAAGCCAGCACAACGCTGACAATCTCTGGAAACGTTGACCCGGCCGCGAAATTCATCGCGGTGGCAATCGTGCCCGGGCCGGCGAGCACGGGAATGCCCAACGGGGTTATCGCGATGTCGATGACCGAATCATCCATGTCGCCGGCTTCGGTGGCGCCGGGTTTGTGAAAACTCGAGTGCTGGCCCTGCAGCAGGTGATAGCCGATAATGCCGATGATCACTCCGCCAGCGATGCGAAATGCCGGCAATGTGATGCCAAAGACAGAAAACAGCTCTCTTCCGCCAATCGAAAAGAGCGCCACGATTGCAAAGGCCACACCGACCGACCGGAACGCGATCAGCCTCTGCTGGCGCCGCTCCAGCCCGTCCGTCAATCCTACGAATATCGAAGAGTTGGCAATCGGATTCATGACAGCGAAGAAAGCCATGAACACCGCCGCGAAGTGAGCCATTGCGAGAATCCCGTATTGCCTGACAATGGTCAGCAGGCGTGCATGTCGGGCAAATCTTCAGCAGCCGGCCGGGAACGGCATCCTGAACTCCCGGCAAATCCAGTGTTCAGTGCCATATAGCACGGCCCGACGGCTATGGCAAACCGCGTCCGGACGGGGTGCGTGTCACCGGTCATTTTTCTCCCAGCGCGTACTGCCGGCCGACGAACAAATCATTGCCGACGGTGAGCACGTCGTGTAACCAGGCGGCGCTGTCGATGCAGGCCTGGTCGTATGGTGGTTCCTTGCATACCTCGACGCTGCCCTTGGCGCTGACCAGATAGTGCAGGCCCGGGATCGGGCGGATCTGAGTGGTGCCGGGCGGGGTAGTCAGGGTGAGCGGCCCGTGGTAGTCGAGGTGCAGCAGTTGCAGCAGGCGTGCCGGGAGTTCGTACAGCGCCAGCGTGCCGAGTTTTTGCGGGCCGTTCGTGCCGTCGATCACGATCAGCGGTGTGGCGTTGTACACGCCGAACATCGCCGGTGTGAAGGAACTGCGCATCCTGGCCATCAGACCGGACTCGGCGTAGCCGGCGAAGTTTTCACCCAGAAACGGCGGGTGGTCACCGAAGGCCACGATCAGCGAGTCGGGGTCGCGCTTGCGCAGCACCCGGATAAAATCCATCAGCTCGCGCGCCTTGTAATATGCCGTGCTGGCGTAGTTGCCGACCTCGGGGACTTTCGAGTTCGTCTCCACCACGGGCACGCGCGCACCGCGCAACGGGTAGTTCCAGTGGCCGAAGTAGGTGACGATGTAGTCGAGCAGCGGTGCGCCGCTGTCCAGCTGCGGCGCGATCTTCGCCAGCACCTGTTTGTACAGCGAGGCGTCGCTCATGAACTCGCGCACCATGTCGACCTTCCTGAAATCCGCCAGTGACCAGTAGGTATCGAAACCCAGCCGGCGATAGGCGTTGACGCGGTTCCAGAACACCGGCACGTTGGGGTGCGAGGCGATGGTGGTATAGCCCTGTTCCCGGAGGATGCGCGGCAGGCAGGGCACGTCGTTGCTGAGATCACGCTCGAACTTGACGGCGTCCTTGACCACCGGGAAACCGCACAGCGCCTCGAACTCGGCATTGGCGGTGTAGCCGCCGAACACCGGTGAGAGGATGTGGCTGTTACCGGTCTGCTTCCACAGTTCCCGGAAATCCCCGGGCAGCGGGTCGCGCGAGAAGTGCGCATTGCGCAGCAGTGCGGGATCCCAGAACGATTCCAGCAGGATGATGTGCACGTTGCGGGGCCGGAACGGGGCGGTGGCGGCCGTCGCAGGCGCCTCCCGGCGCAGCCGCGCCAGCGCCGTGCGCACGCTGTTCTCATCCGGTGGCTGCACACGGTCGGCGAAATAGCGCGCACCTTCCATCAGGGAATACAGAACTGCGCCCCGCTGCAGGTAGTTGCCACGCTGGTTCCACACCGAGTTGCCGACGAAGCGGTCGAGCGGCTTCAGGATGTTGTCGGGCTGGTAGACCAGCGTGATGCCCAGCAGCATCAGGCCGGCCAGCGCCAGCCAGGAACCCCAGGTGCGCAGGGTGAAGTTGAAGACCAGCAGGCTGGCGATGCCCACCAGTGGCAGCGCGGCGAGGTAGAACTGCCACCCTTCCAGCAACAGCAGCAGGGTGCGCAGGGAGTACACATCGTCCGGCACGATCGGGCCGCCGAAGAAGCTGAGTTTGACGGCATTGCCGATATAGAGCACGCCCATCAGCAGGGTCTGCAGCAGCAGAAACACCCAGGTGCGCTTCGACAGCGCGAACAGCGCGTAGGCCAGCAGCAGGTTGACCAGGTAGTCGCGCAGGATCACGCCGCTGTAGATGGTGACGTCGAAGCGCAGGCTGCTGATGGCGTAGCACAGCCCGTACAGGACGGCGGTGGAAAAGACCGGGATCAGGCGGTACAGCGGAATCTTTTGCATGGGGTCAGCCCGCGGTGGAAGTGCCGCAGGTATTAGAACCTATCTCAGCATCCCGCGCGAGCCGCGTTGCTGGCCGTACCCGGTCCTGCCGGTACCTGCTCTGTACGGGCCTGGCGGGGCCAGGCAGCAGGGCCGGGATTCAGGGCAGCCTGCGCAGCGCAGCGTCGAGCCGGCGGTAGGGTCCTGCGCTGCTGCCGGTGATTCCGGACTGGGGAGCGAACCCGGCCGGGTAGGAGGTGATGAAGTCGGGCAGCACCAGGTCGGCGTTCAGCGTGATGGTGGTCGGGTTGGCGGCCGTCAGGTAGGCGCCGCAGGACTCGCCGGGATCGCAGACGTAGCCGTCGTTGTTGAGGTCGCTGCCGGAGATCACCTGGTAGCTGCCGGGATCGAGCTTGTCGAAGCGGTAGGAATAGCGCCCGTTGACCGGACTACCCTGGACCTGCCCGAGCGTTTGCCGGGTGGCGGGATCGAGCAGCAGGGTGTACAGGAAACCGGCATCCGCGCTGATCGTTGCAGTGCTGACCTGCATGACGACCGGAATGTCGACCATGTTGGCCGACGAGGTGACGTGGATGGTGGCAGTGTAGGTCCCGGCCACCAGACCGCTGCGGTCGGCCTGCACGGTGTACTGACCGTTGCCGTTGGCGTCCACCGTCCCGGCCGCTACCGCCAGCCAGGCGGCATCGTCAGTCGGCGCATTGACGTCCAGCACGCCGCCCCCGCCGTTTTCCAGCGCGAGCGACAGGGTGGTGCCGAAGGTGCCGAAGTTGAGCGCGGCCGGCGTGGCCACCAGGGTCGGTCCCGCCGGGGCGCCGCCCGCGGCGACCACGGCCTTGTGGGCGTCGATCAGGCCGTAGCCGTACAGGTCGTCGCGTCCGGCGGCGCCGATGTCCTGGGTGAGTTGCCCGGTCGCCAGCAGGTTGTCGAAGGCCGCCGGGGTGAGCGACGGGTTGACCGCACGCATCAGCGCGACCACGCCGGTGACGTGTGGTGCGGCCATGGAGGTGCCCTGCAGGAAACTGTAGGTCGGTTGCACGCCGCCCGGGTTATCCGTGCCGGCGGTGCTGAGCACGCCGTCGGGATAGCCGTCGCCGTTGATGTCATGTGCGCTGTTGCCGCCCGGCGCGGCGATGTCGATGGTGCTGCCGAAATTCGAGTAGGGCGCCCGGTTGCGATTGATGTCCACCGCACTCACCGAAACGACACCGGCATACGCCGCCGGGTAGGACGGGCAGGCGGAATTGCTGTTGCCCGCCGCGGCCACGACGATGATGCCGCGATTGCGCACCTGCGTGTACACGGCCTGTTCCGCGGACGAGGGCTGGCAGGTGCACGGGTCGGTGCAGCCGATGCTCAGGTTGATGACGTCGGCCGGTTGTGCCGGTGTCGTGCCCGAGTCGTTCGGCAGTCCGGCCGCGTATCGTACCGCCTGCAGCACGTCGTAGCCGGTGCCGCCCTGTTCCGTGATCGCGCGCAGCGGCATGATGGAGACCAGCCAGTTGATGCCCGCGACGCCCGTGCCGTTGTTGGTGGCGGCGCCGATGGTGCCGGTTACGTGCGTGCCGTGAAACAGCGTGGTACCCGTACCGCCGGGATCGTCCGGATTGTTGTCGATCCCATCCCCGTCCAGGGATATTGCCGGGTCGGAGATGAAGTCGTAGCCCGCGATCAGCTGGCCCTGCAGGTCGGGATGGGCGAGCAGTACGCCGCTGTCGACCACTGCCACGATCACGTTCCTGTCCCCGGTGGTGACGTCCCAGGCCTGTGGCAGGTTGATCAGCGGGTAGTGCCACTGCAGCGGGTAGCCGCTGTCGTTGGGCGTGAGCTGGAGTCGCATGCGCCGGTTGGGTTCGGCGGACAGCACGTCCGCGCGCCGGCGCAATGCCTTGATGGCGTCGATGGTCGCGATTTTCGCCGGGTCGATCCGGTTGCCGGGTGGTGTTGCCGGCAAGACCGCCGTGGCGGCTTGCGGTATGTTCTGCATGACCAGCAACATTTCGCGGCCCGCGGCGCCGCCGTGTGCCATCAGGTCCATGCGTCCGCTCTGCGTGCTGACGGTGGTCGTGGCGCCGGGCTGCGGTGCGGCGGCCGGGCGGAAACGCACGATGATCTCGCCGGGTACGAAATCCTCCAGTACGCTCAGACCCGATGCCGGGGTGAACGTGCCCTGCCCGATCGAGAGCAGATAGTTGCTGGTACCGGCTTTGGCGAACACCTGGATGAAGTAGCTGCCGTCGGCCGGGACGCTGATGGATTCGGTACTGCCGGTGCCTTCGGAAGACGCAACCGGGTTGCCGCCCTGGTCATACAGGAACAGGTCGAGGTCATTGGACACGGTGCTGTTCGCGATGCTCAGCGTGATCTGCTGGCCGGACGCCAGTGCCGCGTGGAAGTAGTCGGAGATGTCGCCGGAGGCATATGAGCGCCCCGGGCTGCCGGCGCCGGGCCGGTTGACGTAGCCGCCGACGTTGACCGGGTTGGGAATTTCCTGCGCACTCGCGAAGGAGTCGTTGGCGGTGTAAGGCGCCAGCGGGTCGTTGACGTCGCCGTCGGTCACGTTGCCGGCGGCGGCAACGGCGCCGCCGCTGAGTGTATAGGTCGAGGGGGGCGGCGCGCTTGCTGTACTGCCGCCACCGCCGCCGCCGCAGTGGGTAAGCAGCAGCGCGCAGCCGAGGGCCAGCACGGCGCTGATGCCCGGGCGGTGTCGCGATGCCTTATTGTGCATTGAGCCCCCTGGGGGCAGGCGGCGTTTCCATGGCCGCTACTGTACCGATGCCGTATACGAGCTGTCGATACCTGTATCCGCCCGTGCGGTGCATGCCGGACTTTCGCTGCATTCCTGCCCTGCCGGTGCTATCTCAGCACAGCGGGCGTTGCCGATACAGGAAGCGCATCACAGCCCGGCAGGCGGCACACCGCTGCCCCCCCTGTGCCGGCTGGCAGGTCATGTGTGGTAGGGCCTGCTCAGTTCGTGCACGGCATCGACCAGTGCGGCGGCGTGTTCCGGATCGACGTCGGGGTTGATGCCGTGTCCGAGATTGAACACGTGGCCGGATCCGTGCCCGTAGGCGGCCAGTATACCGGCGACTCGTTCCCGGATGACGGCCGGTGGCGCGTACAGCGCGGCCGGGTCCAGGTTCCCCTGCAACGCGACGCGCTCGCCCACGCGGCGGCGTGCCGCACCGATGTCCGTGGACCAGTCCAGGCCAAGCGCATCGGCCCCGGTGTCGGCCATGGCCTCCAGCCACTGGCCACCGCCCTTGGTGAACAGGATCACCGGCACGCGCCGGTCCTCCGCCGCGCGCGTCAGGCCGTCCAGGATCCGCTGCATGTACTGCAGCGAGAAATCGCGGTAGTCCCCGGGTGTCAGCACGCCGCCCCAGGTGTCGAAGATCATCAGCGCCTGCGCGCCGGCGGCGATCTGTGCGTTCAGGTAGCGGGTGACGGTGTTCGCCACGTGCGTGAGCAGGTCATGCAGCAGTTGCGGTTCGCCGTAGAGCATGCCCTTGATGTGCGAGTAGGTTTTGGTGGAGCCGCCCTCGACCATGTAGGTGGCCAGGGTCCACGGGCTGCCGGAAAAGCCGATCAGCGGCACACGTCCGCCAAGCTCGCGCCGGATCAGGCGTACCGCGTCCATGACGTAGCGCAGTTCGTCTTCCGGGTCCGGGTTGCCGAGTGCGTCCAGGTCGGCGCGGTTGCGCAGCGGGTGCTCGAAGCGCGGGCCTTCCCCTTCCGAGAAATACAGGCCAAGACCCATGGCATCCGGCACGGTCAGGATGTCGGAGAACAGGATCGCGGCGTCGAGCGCGAAGCGGTCCAGTGGCTGCAGCGTGACCTCGCAGGCGAGTTCCGGGTGGGTGCACAGGCCCATGAAGCTGCCGGCGCGGGCACGCGTCGCGCGGTACTCGGGCAGGTAACGCCCGGCCTGGCGCATCATCCATACCGGCGTAACGTCGACGGCTTCGCGCAGCAGGGCCTTCAGGAATCGGTCGTTTTTGAGGGGTTGCATGGCCGGTAGTGTATGTTTGTTTTGCCGTGTTTGTAATATTTGATTGCGCATCGCAGGCCGCAGCCTGCATGGCGGGATGCCGGAGATGACCATGTGAGCCGCCATGATCAACCGGCAGGGGCGCCGTGCCGGCGCGATTGACTCCAGCCGGATAATAGCGCGCCCGCGGGGTGCTCCTACAGGGGAAATGGAATTGCAGGAGCGGTCATCGACCGCGACCTCCGCCCGCCAGGGGTGAAACCTGCTACCTCGGCAGGTCCGACGAGCCCATCAGGAACTCGTCGATTGCCCGTGCGCACTGCCGCCCCTCGCGGATCGCCCACACCACCAGAGACTGGCCGCGGCGCATGTCGCCGGCGGAGAACACCTTGTCGATGGAGGTGTGGTAGGCCTTCCCGCCCTCGGTGCTGCCCTGCACGTTGCCGCGGCCGTCCAGTGCCACGCCGAGTTCCCTGAGCATGCCCTCGTGCACCGGGTGCACGAAGCCCATGGCCAGCAACACGAGGTCGGCCGGCAGGGTGAACTCGCTGCCGGCATTCTCCCGCATCTGCCAGCGGCCGTCCGCGTCCTTTTCCCAGTTCACGCGCACGCACTGGATGGCGGTCACCTTGCCGCCCTTGCCCTTGATCGATTTCGTGGCCACCGACCAGTCACGCCGTGCGCCTTCGCTCTGTGAGCTGGAGGTGCGCAGCTTGTTCGGCCAGTCCGGCCAGGTCAGGCCCTTGTTCACCTGCTCCGGGGGTCTGGGCAGGATTTCCAGCTGCGTGACCGAAGCTGCACCCTGGCGGAACGAGGTGCCGATGCAGTCGGAGCCGGTGTCACCGCCGCCGATGACGATCACGTGCTTGCCCTGCGCGCTCAGTTCGATTGCCGGGTCGATGCTGCCGCCGGCGTTGCGCCGGTTCTGTTGCGGCAGGAACTGCATCGCGAAGTGCACGCCGTCCAGGTCGCGGCCCGGCACATCGAGGTCGCGCGGCTGTTCCGAACCGCCGGTGAGTGCCACGGCATCGAACTGCGCGAGCAGTTCGCCGGCCGGCCGGGTCACCCCGATGTGCACGTTGGTATGGAACACCACGCCCTCGGCGGCCATTTGCTCCGCGCGCCGGTCGATGATGTGCTTCTCCATCTTGAAGTCGGGAATGCCGTAGCGCAGCAGGCCGCCGATGCGGTCCGCCTTTTCGAACAGCTCGACCGCGTGACCCGCGCGTGCGAGTTGCTGGGCACAGGCCATGCCGGCCGGCCCGGAACCCACCACGGCCACGCGCTTGCCGGTCGGGTGTTCGGCCGGCTGCGGCTGGATCCAGCCCTGCTCCCAGCCCTTGTCGACGATGGAGCACTCGATGGTCTTGATGGTGACCGGGGCGTCGTCGAGGTTCAGCGTACAGGCCTCTTCGCACGGTGCCGGGCAGATGCGGCCGGTGAATTCCGGGAAATTGTTGGTCGAGTGCAGCACGTTGAGGGCTTCCTGCCACTTGCCGTGATACACGAGGTCGTTCCAGTCCGGGATGATGTTGTTGACCGGGCAGCCCTGGTGGCAGAACGGGATGCCGCAGTCCATGCAGCGCGCGCCCTGCAGGCTGACTTCCTCGTCCTGCAGCGGGATGACGAACTCGCGGTAATGCTGCACGCGCTCGTTCGCCGGCGCGTACTGACGGTCGCTGCGCGGGTACTCCATGAAACCGGTTGGCTTACCCATCAGAGACTCCCGCTGACGGCGCGTGCGGCCGTGTTCTGCTGTGCCTGCATTTCCTGCAGTGCGCGCCGGTAGTCGACCGGCATGACCTTGACGAATCTGGGCAGGTACTCGTTCCAGTGCTCCAGGATCAGGCGGCCACGTGCGCTGTCGGTGTAATGCACGTGACGTTCGATGATACGGCGCAGGCGAATCGCGTCGTGGCGGGTCATGTCGTGTTCCACGTCCACCAGACCGTGGGTTTCCATGTCGCCGCCCTGGTGGTCGAGCTTCTCCAGCGCCGCGTCCTCGGCCGGCACCGGTTCGAGTTGCACCATGGAGAGGTTGCAGCGCTGTTCGAAGTCACCGCGCTCGTCCAGCACGTAGGCGATGCCGCCGCTCATGCCGGCGGCGAAGTTGCGACCGGACTCGCCGAGTACGACCACGATACCGCCGGTCATGTACTCGCAGCCGTGATCGCCGACGCCCTCGACCACCGCGGTGGCACCGGAGTTGCGCACCGCGAAGCGCTCGCCGGCCACGCCGCGGAAATAGCATTCGCCGCTGATCGCCCCGTACAGCACGGTGTTGCCCACGATGATGTTGTCCTCCGCCACGATCGGGCATTCCGGTGGCGGATACACCACCAGGCGGCCCCCGGACAGGCCCTTGCCGACGTAGTCGTTGCCTTCGCCGATCAGCGTGAGGCTGACGCCCCTGGCCACGAAGGCCCCGAAGCTCTGCCCGGCGATGCCGCGCAGGGTGATGCTGATGGTGTCTTCCGCCAGGCCGGCGTGCCCGTAGCGGCGCGCGACCTGGCCCGAAAGCATGCTGCCCACAGTGCGGTTGGTGTTTTTCACCGGCAGCTCGATCTGCACCGGGGTGCCGGATTCGAGCGCCGGTCCTGCCTGCTCGATCAACTGGTTATCGAGCGCCTTGTCGAGTCCGTGGTCCTGCCTGTCCTTGTGGTAGAGACCCACCTCCGGGCCCGTCTGCGGCCTGTGCAGGATGCGCGAATAGTCCAGGCCGCGTGCCTTCCAGTGCGTGATCGCGCGGCGCATGTTGAGGTGTTGCGACTGGCCGATCATGTCGTCGAACTTGCGGAAGCCGAGCTTCGACATCAGCTCACGGATTTCCTCGGCGACGAAGAAGAAGTAATTCACCACGTGTTCCGGCTGGCCGGTGAAGCGCTTGCGCAGCACCGGGTCCTGCGTGGCGACGCCGACCGGGCAGGTGTTGAGGTGGCACTTGCGCATCATGATGCAGC
>CAYUFA010000047.1:0-19240 GCA_964443845.1 uncultured Ectothiorhodospiraceae bacterium | reverse complement strand
ACGAGGATGACGTCGCAGGCGTCCCAGCCGAGCCGTTCCATCTCCGCCCGCGACATGGGCAGCAGCGGCGCAGCGCCCAGGCACTCGGCCCAGTATTTCGGGTAGTCATACAGGGCGGTACGGGCTTGCGGGACAGGGATGGCGGACATGGGAACCCTCGGTTGCCGGCACAGTGTAGCGCAATCGCGGGATTTCTCACTCCGGGCACCCCGCAGCGGGATGGAACCCGCCGGTGATTCCCGGGCCCCATTACTGACCAGATGCCGGCGTTCCTGACGATATACTGTCTGCATGTCCGGACCGATACCGCTCATTTTCCTGCTCGCCTGCCTGCTTGCCACCCCGGCAAACGCCGGCCCGGCCGTGGGGCTGCAACCGGTGCTGCGCCTGAACTCGCTTGCCACGCGACTGGCAGACGGTCCGGCACCCCTGCAGGCGGACCTGGCGCGCATCGCCCTGTCGGCACTGTCCGCCGTCTACGCGCAGGAGGCGCAGCGGGCCCGGCAGGATCTCCGCCATCGACCCCGGGATCACGACCTGCAGGGCTGGATCGCCGGGGTCCAGCGCCTGGCGCAGGAATACGCCGCGCTGGCGGAACGTGTCACACCCGATATGCCGGTCGAACTGAGCGTCGGCCCGGATCGCAGCCTGCATCTGGTCGTGGACGGCCGGCTGGTGGTCGTCAGCAGCCCGCGCATGAACGAACAGGTCGCCTTCGAGCAGGACATCATCCGCCAGTTCTGCGCCCTGGACCGGTGCGACGACCTGGTACAGGTGCCGGTCGCGCCCGACCTGCCGGGTGCGGATGCCGCACCTCCGTTACAGTGGACCTTCAGTGACCATGCCGGACCGTCCTGTAGCAGTGGTGACGGGCTGGAATTCCAGTTCCGTAATCTGCGCAACCTGACGCGCAAGCGCACGGCCTGCGCCAGTGCGCTGACCGAGCTGCACCACCTGGCCGCCGCCATTGCCCGCCAGGTTGCCATGGGCGTGCACATGGACTGGGAGGCCCTGGCCATCTACAACCGCCCGGAGCCCGACCAGCAGAAAGTCGTTCTGAATCACGACGGTGAAGCAGTGCAACTGTCGCTGCCCTTCCTGTCCGCTCACCCGGGCCTGTTGCGGCAGGTAGTCCCGTGGCTGGACGCGAGCGTGCGCGGACAACGGTTCTCGCTGGTGCTGATCAATGCCGGGGACCGGCTTGGAATGCCTGGAAAATCACTGGACTAGCTGACGTTGCGTCCCGCCCGGCACGGGTGCGCGTGCGCTCCGGGGGCCGTCATTGTCGGGGCGTTCAACCAGAACCGGCGCCGGACTCAGGTACTGGCCGGCACCTTCAGCACGATGTCCGGGATGTCATAACCTGCCATGCGCATGGCGTGCAGGATCAGCTCCACCATCTGGCCGACCTCGAAACGGTCCGAATTGAGGACCAGGTCGTAGCTGCTGCAGTCCGCGCATTCCACCCCGAAGAACTGCCGCATGAATTCCTCGCGCTCGCGGTCGACCACCTGCACCCGTTCCCGGGCCTGCTCCAGTTCCAGATGCTCTCGCTCGGCAATCCGCTGGGCGCACTGGTCGAGGCCGCCGTCGATGCGGATGCGAAAGGCCCGTGCGGGGCCGAGAATCAGGTGCGCGCCCCGCCCGACGATGATCCCGCCCCGGCGTGCGATGTTCATGATCACGGTGACCAGGATGTCGTAATAGCGCTGTTCGTGCAGCGGTGCGACCCGGAACAGTTCCTTCCAGGGTCTCAGCCCGGCGTGCCGGGCCGTCTCGTCAAGCCTGGCCACCAGTTCCACATCCACCATCGCGCGTCGGGCGACTGCCTCGAGGATCTCGCGGTCGCTGGCACTGATGCCCAGCCGGCTGGCGAGTTCCTGCGCTACCGCATTGCCCTGCGAACCGTACCCGCGCGAAATGGTTACCACATAGCCGGCCTTGCGCTCCTGCTCGGCGCGCAGTTCGGCGGACTTGCGCGCCCGTGCCTGGTCGATACCGATGAGCGCGTCGATCAAACGTTCTGCACCGTCTTTCACTGCCAATCCTCCCGAAAATCGCCACCCTAGCACAGGACCCGCAATTCCCCCATGCCCCCGGTCATCCCGGCCGTCAACCTGATCGGGCGCGCGGATCGCTTTTCACAGGCCACTCGATATACTCCGCCGATGTACTGGTACGGCCTCACCCTGCTCTCGGCCTTTGCCCTGGCGACAGCGGACGCGCTTTCGAAACGGTTCCTGTCCCATTACCGGCCCGGCGAACTGGTTCTGGTCCGCTTTGGCGTCGCCGGCGTGCTGTTGCTGCCGCTGTTGCTGGCCCAGCCGTGGCCGGCACTGACGACGGAGTTCTGGGGCTGGATCGCCGTGCTGATTCCGCTGGAAATCGGTGCCATGTGGCTGTACATGAACGCGATCCGCGAGTCCCCCCTGTCGCTGACCCTGCCCTACCTGGCCTTTACCCCCGTGATCAACGTCCTGACCGGCTACCTGTTCCTCGGTGAGCAGGTCAGCCTGCGCGGCTTTGCCGGCATCTGGCTGGTCGTGTGCGGGGCCTGGTTGCTGAACCTGAAGCCGGGAGCGCGGGGGCGCGTACGCGTGCTGGCACCGTTCCGTGCCATCGTGCAGGAGCGCGGCGCACGGCTGATGCTGGTCACGGCGGCCATCTACAGCCTGACCTCGGTGATCAGCAAGGTCGCCCTGCTGCAGGTCACACCGGCGTTTTTCGGGCCGTTCTATTTTGTCGTGCTCGGGACATGCGCCTCACTGGTGTTTGCCTCGCGCAAGATACACAGCTGGCGTGCGCTCGGACGGCACCCGTGGGCACACCTGTCCGTGGGGATCAGCATGGCGGTGATGGTGGTGGCCCATTTCCATGCCATCGCCCACATCGAGGTCGCCTACATGGTGGCAGTCAAGCGCACCAGCCTGCTGTTCGGGATGCTCTATGGAGCCTGGCTGTTCCGCGAGCCGGGCCTGTCCCGCAACCTGCTGGCCGGGGGGCTGATGGTCGCAGGGGTCGTTCTGATTGCGGTGTGACGGGTGCACCGGCACGCGGAGCCCCTCCGGACGGGTGGCCTCCGGCCCGATGACATACCACCAATCCAACTGTCAAGATCCCGCGGCAATGGCCGACAGTCTGCCGTATCCACCCGTGAAAAGATCCCCCCTGAAACCATGGACGCACACGCACACAGTCAGACAAACGTCACCACGAGCAAGGTGATCGAGCGACTCAATTCGCATCAACGCATGACGCTCAAGGAAATCGAGATGCTGGGCTGGTGGCTGAATACCATCCGCCACCCGGCATATCCCGAGCCGGCCATTGTCGTGGTCTGCGAAACCGGCTGCCCCATCGGCCTGCTCGATGCGCTCGGCAAGATCGTCCCGGACCGGACCCTCAAGCCAGCCGCCGGCAGCCACCCGGCATCGTGCGAGGAAGCCGGCCCGGCCGACACGCAAGAGCAACCGGAGAAGCGCGGCAACATCCCGCCGATCCCCTGCGACCTGGGCGCGTGCATGAATACGGACCAGAGGTACATGCTCCTGCAACTGCAGAAATTCGGCTGGTACATCCAGTTCGTGCGGCGGCCGCTGTTTGAACAGCCGACCATCGTGCTGGCCAGCGGGGACGGCAAACAGGTGGGCGTGCTGGAACCCGATGGCCGTCTGAACCTGCACGGCAACATCACCCTGCGATCCGGGTAAGGCCCGGGCGCGGCCACTTCACCGGGTTGCACGGCCGCCAGTCACCCCACAGATAAAAAAAGCCTCTCCCATCCGGCGGATGGGGGAGGCTTTGCGCTGCGGCTGCAGCTGCAGCACAGGAGAAAAGGCTGTTCAATAATTCACGGTCTGCGCAGGACCCCGCTTCCAGGAACCATCCGGTTGCAGGCAGGCCGTGCCGTAGGCCTCGACGTTACGCCCGCCAACCCGCACGGTTGTCGTGTATTCGCGTTCCTGCAGGCAGCTGGAGTCGGAATAGCTGTAGGAATCCGTGGCGGCATAGGTCTGGGGGTAAGCACGCGGGCTGCTGTAATACGCGGTGCCGTCGTGTTGTGCGTTGTTGATCGCATAGCCCAGCAGGCCACCCACGACCAGCCCCAGCAACAATCTGCCGTCATCCCGGTCCCGGTACACCCGCGTCACATGGCGATCACCGTAGCCCCGGTATCCGTAGCGGTCGTGGCCGTGGCCGCGTTCACGGTAGTGGCCCTGGTGATGTTCAACCCGGTCGCGATCACCATAGCCCCGCCGGTCAGCCATGGCGGCGCCGGGTGCGGCCAGGGAAACGGTCAACAGGGCAGCCAGCAAGGATTGGGTCGTCAGCTTCATGTCAGTATCCTTTTTTGGTGGTTCCGGTACATGCTAACGGGAGCCCACGACAAAGGGTGACAGCCGGCCCGGCTTGTTGCCCGAAACGGGCGCCGACCCCTGCCAGCGTCATGGAAATGGCTCGTGACAGATCTAAACGCCCGGCGAGAAACCGTGCGTATCAATATGACAAATATAGATTTAGTACAGAATCAGGCGACCTGAACCGGAATCGCGTTGCGGTGGTCACGGATCCGGTTATGCGCGTCGAGATACACCAGCGTAGGCTTGAACACGCTCGCTTCCTGCGTGGTCAGTATGGCATAGGTACAGATAATGAGACGGTCGCCGGGCCGGGCCTTGTGCGCAGCCGCGCCATTGACCGAGATGATGCCGGAATCTTCTTCCGCACGGATGGCATAGGTAATGAACCGCTCGCCGTTGTCCAGGTTGTAGATCTGGATCTGCTCGTATTCCTGAATATTGGCTGCGTGCAACAGCGCGTCGTCGATGGCACAGGATCCTTCGTATTCCAGTTCCGCGTGCGTAACGTTGGCGTGATGAAGCTTGGACTTTAACAGGGTGATCTGCATGAGCGTAGGCGTCCCGCGACCGGCCAGAAACGAGGCGTGATTATGCGTACTTCAACGACATACTGCAAGGATAGACCATGATGTCGGCCCGAGATTCCCAGGCTAAACCACTGATATTCTGATGTTGTCAATCAGGCGGGCGCGCCCGAGCGTGACGGCGGCCAGTACAATCAGCGCGCGTTCCCCCGGCTCGGGCAGACCCAGGTCCACCTGCCGGCGCACACTGACGTAATCGGGCTGGAATCCGGCCTCCGCCAGCTGGCGGAGGGCCGCCTGTTCCACCCCGGCATAATCACGCTCACCGGTTTCCACCTCGGCCTTCACGTCCAGCAGGGTCTGGTACAGCCGCGGCACGATGGCACGCTCAACCGCACTCAGGTACTGGTTGCGGGAACTCATGGCCAGGCCGCTGGCTTCGCGCACCGTGGCCACGCCGTCGATGCGGATCGGGAAGCACAGGTCCGCGGCCATGCGCCGGATCAGCAGCAGCTGCTGGTAATCCTTCTCACCGAACACGGCGATGTCCGGCTGCACCAGATTAAACAGTTTCGCGACCACCGTGGTGACGCCGTTGAAGTGCGTAGGCCGGTGGGCACCCTCCAGGACGGTGCTCAGTCCGGGTACCTGCACCACCGTGGTCACCGCCGTTCCCTGTGGGTAGATTTCCGCGGTCTCCGGCAGGAACAGCAGGTCGGCAGCCGCCTCCTGCAGCGCAGCCTGGTCGGCCTCCGGGGTAACCGGGTAACTGGCGAAATCCTCCCGGGGTCCGAACTGCATCGGGTTGACGAAAATGCTCGCCACGACCCGATCGGCCACGCTGCGGGCATGGTGCATCAGTTGCAGATGTCCCGCATGCAGGTTGCCCATGGTCGGCACGAAGGCGATGGATTCCCGTGCCGCACGCCAGGGCCGGAGTTGTTCGCGCAACCGGGCGCCGGTGGTGATGATCTCCATGCGTCAGTAACAGTGTTCCGGTGCCGGGTAGCGACCCGTCTTGACCGCGTCGATGTACTGGCGGACTGCCGCCTCGATGCTCCCCTGCCCGGCCAGGAAATCCTGCACGAACCGCGGCCGACGCCCCTGCGTGATACCGAGCATGTCATACAGTACCAGCACCTGGCCGTCACAGGCCGGCCCGGCACCGATGCCGATCGTGGGAATGTTGACGGTCGTGGTGATTTCCTCGCCGAGGGAGGCCGGTACACATTCGATCACCAGCAACT
Source organism: uncultured Ectothiorhodospiraceae bacterium (assembly GCA_964443845.1). Lineage (GTDB taxonomy): Bacteria > Pseudomonadota > Gammaproteobacteria > UBA9214 > UBA9214 > UBA9214. The sequence goes on along the minus strand of CAYUFA010000047.1, from coordinate 13,108 downwards.
GCGCGCCGGCCGCTTCCAGCGCGCGGGCATCGGCCAGGATGGCGGCCGCCGACTCGAGTTCACGCCCCTGCACCTTGTAGCCACCGTATTTCCGTACCGACTGCGGCAACAGGCCGACGTGCCCGCACACGGGAATGCCCTCACCAACCAGGGTGCGCACGATTTCCGCCATCACCACCCCCCCCTCCAGCTTGACCATGTGCGCCACGCCCTCCTCGACCAGGCGCCGGGCGTTGCACAAGGCCAGTTCCGGGGTGGCGTAGCTGCCGGCCGGCATGTCGACGATGCGATACGCATGGTGGCCGACACGGGCGACATTGGCCGCGTGGTACAGCATGTCCTGCATGGTTACCGGCTCGGTCGAGTCATGGCCCATCAGCACCATGCCGAGCGAATCGCCAATGATGAACAGTTCCACACCGGCGGCCTCCAGCACGCGGGTAAAGCCGGCATCGTAAACGGTCAGGCAGGCGATCTTCTCGCCGCGGGCCCGCATTTCGTGCAGGTATTCCAGGGTAATGGCCCGTTTGTCACTCATGACCGGGAAGAACTAGAGTGCAGCCGACATGGGATTGAAATACTGCACGCCCTTGCGGGTGTTCATGACCTGTTCCAGCAACGCCTGGTAGTCCTGTTCGCTGTCGACCAGGTTGATGTTCGCGGCGTTGACGATGAGCAGCGGTGCCGCATCGTAGTACAGGAACAGCCGGGAATAGGCCTCGGACAGCCGGTGCACGTAGGCGGCATCGATATTGCGCTCGTAGTGGATACCGCGGCGCGCGATCCGCTTCAACAGCACCTCGACCGGTGCCTGCAGATAGATGACCAGGTCCGGCACCGGCGCATCGATCGTGACGTGCTGATAGACCTGTTCGTAGAGCTTGAGTTCCTCGGCGTCCAGGGTGAGTTCGGCAAACAGGCGGTCTTTCTCGAGCAGGAAATCGGCCACCCGTACCGGCTGGAACAGGTCGGCCTGGCGCATGTCCTCGATCTGCCTTGCGCGCTGGAACAGGAAGAACAGCTGCGCCGGCAGTGCCCCCTTGCGCGGGTCCTGATAGAACCGTTCCAGAAAGGGATTGTCCTCGGCACCCTCCAGGATCAGGTCGGTATCGAAGCTCTGCGCCAGGCGTCGGGCCAGGCTCGTCTTGCCGACACCGATCGGACCTTCGACGACGATGTATCCGGGTATGTCCTTGCTCATCATCCGGTAACCAGCTTGCGCAGTGCATGATTCTCGATCCGGTTGATCAGGGAGGTCAACAGCCCTCGTCCCGGGATATCCAGATTGCCGGCGATCTCGGCGAGCGGGATGATAACAAAGTCGCGCGCGTGCAGCCCGGGGTGCGGTACCTGTAGCTCCGGCGTGTCGATGCGGCTGCTGCCATACAGCAACAGGTCGAGGTCGATGATGCGCGGCCCCCAGCGCTCACCACCTCGTTGCCGTCCCTGCAACCGCTCGATGCGTTGCAATGCCCGCAGCAGATCCGGCGCAGAGAGGTGAGTATCCAGGGCAACCACGGCATTCACGTAGTCCGGCTGGTCCGGCGGCCCCATGGGCCTGCCCCCGTACAGGCTGGACCGGGCCACGAGCCGGCTCTCCGGCAAATCCGCCAGACGCTCCATGGCCTCCCGGACCTGTGTTACCGGCTCGTCGAGGTTGCTGCCGATCCCGATATAGGCACGGACCGTCACGTAGTGCCGTCGGTCTTGCGCCGGGAACGGTTCCGGGGACGCCGGCGCGACCGGCGTTTTGGTCCATCCGGTGGTGCCGCCGGTTCCTGGCCGGCCTGCTGCTGGAAGTCCGTCCACCAGTCGCACACCTCCCGGCTCACCTCACCGGCTTCGCCACGCAGCAGCAGGAAGTCGTAGGCCGCACGAAAACGGGGATGTTCCAGCACCCGGCGGGCGCGCCGCCCACCCTGCTGCTCCAGCCGTATCTGCAGCATCCAGATCTCGCGCATCGGCAGCGCATACCGGCGCGGGGTTGCCAGCACGCGCGCCTGTTCCTCGATGACCTGCGAGCCGGCGTGCTGCATCGCCATGGCCGGGTGCTGCCCTTCGGCCTGCAACCGTGCCGCACGTTCCAGCACCGGGTGCCAGAGGAGCACCGCGAACAGGAACGCCGGGGTGACCGGCTTGTTTTCAGCAATCCGCGCATCGGTGTTTGCCATGCCGCGGCTGACCAGCATCAGCGGAAAATCGTTCAGCTCGTGACCCAGCGACTGCTCGGTCTGGGGAAACAGCTGTTCGAACAGGTGATAGTGACGCAGCATCTCGAAATTGGCCAGGGCACTGCCGCCCAGGAACAGCTTGAGCATCTCGTCAAACAGTCGCGCCGGCGGGATATCGCCAAGCAACGGCGCCAGTTGCCGGATCGGCGCCTCCGTGGCCGGGTCGAGCCGGAAGCCCAGCTTGGTGGCAAAGCGCACCGCACGCAGCATGCGTACCGGGTCCTCGCGGTAACGGGTTTCCGGATCGCCAAGCAGCCGCAGCAGCCCGGCCTCCAGATCATGCATCCCGCCGGTGTAATCGATGATGGAGAAGTCCGCGACGTTGTAATACAAGGCGTTAACGGTGAAATCGCGGCGCAGGGCATCGTCCTCGATGGTGCCATAGACATTGTCGCGCACAATGCGACCTTCCCCGTCGACGTGGTGGCCGTCGGCTTCACCGGAGGCATCCTGCATGGCCCGGAAGGTGGCTACCTCGATGACTTCGCGGCCGAAGATCACGTGCGCGAGCCGGAACCGGCGTCCGATCAGGCGGCAGTTACGGAACAGCCGCTGCACCTGTTCGGGGTGTGCGTCCGTGGCGACATCGAAATCCTTGGGCTCGCGGCCCAGCAGCAGGTCACGCACCCCGCCGCCCACCAGGTGAGCCTGGAAGCCGGCATCTTTCAAGCGGTACAACACCTTCAGCGCGTTGGAGCTGATATTCGAGCGGGACACGGGATGCGCCGAACGGGGGATGGTGTTGGGTGCGCTGTCGGTCGGGGTGGGTCCTGGGTCGCTCACGTAGGTCGCTTGTGGATGCATCGAGTGGGCGTATAATACCACCGCTTTCCAGCCCATATACCATCGCTCCCATCGTCTAGTGGTTAGGACACTGGCCTCTCACGCCGGTAACAGGGGTTCGAATCCCCTTGGGAGCGCCAATCAACGCAAGGCCCGCACAGCGGGTATTCCGTGTTGATGCGGGAGCAAGGGGATGAGAACCCCGGGTTCGAGCCGAGCCACGCCACGCGTGGCGAGACAACAACGCCGCAGGCGTTGGCCCCGCAGGGGTGAGGAACGCAGTGACGAATCATCCCCTTGGGAGCGCCAATCAACGCAAGGCCCGCACAGCGGGTATTCCGTGTTGATGCGGGAGCAAGGGGATGAGAACCCCGGGTTCGAGCCGAGCCACGCCACGCGTGGCGAGACAACAACGCCGCAGGCGTTGGCCCCGCAGGGGTGAGGAACGCAGTGACGAATCATCCCCCTGGGAGCGCCAATCAACGCAAGGCCCGCACAGCGGGTGATACCCTTTGCCGGGCTGCGCCGATACAATTTCCGCATGAATGCCCCTGACAATCAGGCCACACCTCCCGAATCCGGGTACCCCGCGGCCGGCTTCTTCCGCCGCCTCGTGGCCATGTTCTATGACAGCCTGCTGGTACTCTCCGTGCTGCTGGTGGCAACCACCCTGGTGATGCTCCTCACGCGCGGCACGCTGAACTATCACAACCCGTTTTTCAGAACCTTCCTGTTCCTGCTCTGCTTTGCGTTTTTCAGCTGGTTCTGGCTGCATGGCGGGCAGACGCTCGGCATGCGGGTCTGGCGCTTGCGCGTGCAGAACCGCAGCGGCGGGCCGATCAGCATCTGGCAGGCACTGCTGCGCTTCATCGTCGCCATTCCCTCACTGGCTCTGTTCGGACTGGGATTCCTGTGGATGCTGGTGGATCGCGACCGCATGACACTGTACGACCGTTTCTCGGAATCGGTCATGGTGGTCTTGCCGAAACGGCAGGGATCGTAGTATGCGCCGTGCGTGCCGGCCTGTTACAGCCGCCGCACCGCCCGCACACCAAACAGCAGGAATACCAGGTTCGGAAACAGCATGGTCAGCAACGGTGGCAGGCCGTACACCAGGCCCATCTGCCCGGCAACCTGGCTGAGGATATAGAAACCGAAACCGACCATGACGCCAATGAATATGCGCTGGCCGGTCCCGATCGAGCGCAGGCTGCCGAACACGAACGGAACCGCCACGAAGAGCATGATCAGCGAGGAAACCGGTGTCATGACACGCTTCCAGAAGGCAAACCGGTAGTGCCGGGAGTCCAGCCCGTTCCGGTCCAGATACCCCACCAGCTGTCTGAGGTCGCTGGTCGACATGTATTTGGGCTCGACCGTGACATTGCCCAGCAGGTCCGGGGTCAGCAACACCGGCCACGCCTGGGATGCAACATGGCGTGTGGTCACACTATCCTTGCCGAATGCGGACTGCTCGACCCCGTAGAGTACCCATTGTCCGTCCCTGTACTGCGCATGGGTGGCGTGGGTCGCCTCAGCCAGTTGTTTCCTGTCATTGAGTTCGTAGACGGTCAGGTCGGCCAGACTGTTCGGATCGAGCACACGCCGGACATTGATAAATCGATTCTGGTTGCGCACCCACAGCCCCTCACCGCCCAGAAAGCTCACACCCTGCCCGGCGGCAGCGGCGCGCAGGTGCTGCCGGTACTGCTCCGCGGCCGGTGCAAGCCACTCACCGACGACCATGGCAACGACGAGCATGAGCACGCCGACCTGCAGTACCGCAAGGATGATCCGCCACACCGACATGCCGCTGGCACGCATCGCGACGAGTTCGCTATGGGTCGCCAGGGTGCCCATGCCCATCAGGCTGCCCATCAACGCCGCCATGGGGAACAGTTCGTAGCAGGCCTGCGGGGCGGACAGCAGGACATACTGCAACATGACGCCAAGCGTGTATCCTCCGGTACCTACACTGTTGATCTGGTCGATGACGGTGAAAAAAAGGTCCAGGCCGACCACCACCAGCAGGGCGACCAGCGTGCTGGCCGCCACGACACCGGCGATGTAACGGTCGATGACCTTCATCGTGACCAGCCGAAGCGGCACGCAAGGCTGCCGCCCTTGTAGAGCAGGAAGGTCAGCAACACCGGCAGCAGCGGCACCCACCACAAGCCCACCAGGGGTGGCAATATGCCCTTGCCCACCCACATCCTGGCCGTGCCCAGCAGGTTGTAGTAGATCAGGAACAGCAGGATGGCCAGCACGAGGCGCCCGTATCCGGCCTGGCGCGGCCCGCTGCGCGACAGGGGTACGGCCAGCAACAGCAGCGTGACCACCGACAACGGCATGGCAATCCGCCACTGCAGCTCGGCCACGTCCCAGGGGTCCGAGGAATGGATCAGCTGTGCACTCGGTATTTCCTCGCGACGCGTCTCCCGCGGTGCGATATCCGGCAGATCGACCCGAACCCCGTAGCTGGCGAACTGCATGATGCGGTAGTCCGCTGCGCCAGGCCGACCGTAGTAACGATACCCGTCCTGGAGGACCAGAAAATCGTCCCCGCTGGCAGGATCCCGCTGGCGGGTTGCCGTGCGCGCAGTGATCATTTGTGCCGGGTGCTCGGGATGCCCCTTGTCATGCACGACAATGAACAGGTTCTCCATCTGCTTGCGGTCGGCGGACAGGCTTTCCGCATAAAAGGTCACCTTGCCATCCTGGAGATTATTGAAGCGACCCGCTCCCAGCACGGTCAGCTCGGCCGTTTGCCGGGCGCTGGACTTCAGGCTGTTGCTCATACCCTGCACCTCCGGGCTGACGTACAGCGACAACCAGGCCAGCACCAGCGCCACCAGCACGCCAAAAGCGAGCAACGGCCGGTAAATGCGTCCCGGCCCTATCCCGCAGGCCTCCATCACCACCATTTCGTGGTCACGGTTTATCCGCCCGAGGGCGAGCATCACGCCCAGCGCCAGCGCGAACGGCACCACCAGTACCTGGAACCAGATCATTTTCAGGCCGAGCAGGGTGAACACCACGCCGCCCGGAATATCGCCATTGGCGGCATCCGAAAGGAAACGCACCAGCCAGTCGCTGAACAGCACGATCAGCAGTACCAGGGTGACCGCGAGCCAGCCCTGGAGCACTTCCTTGAGCAGGTAACGGTCGAAGATTTTCAGCATGGGCGGTGATCCGGATGGTGCGGTGAAAAAACCGGCAGCTTACAGTACACTCCCTGCTCATGCCGATATAACACGGGTATTGCGGAACCAGCGGCTAACGTATACCACGGCCCTGTGATCTGCAATCCAAACGACCTAACTGCGAGGCCTGGCGCATGAAATTCAGTGTAACGAACGAAAACCCCTCTACGGTTAAATCAGGCTGCGTCATCGTCGGAGTATTCGAGCGCCGCAAACTTTCGGCTGCCGCCGCCCGCATCGACAGGACCTCGCGCGGCCTGCTGACAAAGCTCATGAAGGATGGCGAGCTGGACGGCAAGCCGGGACAGACCCTGCTGGTCCACTACCCGCGCGGGGTCAAGGCCGAGCGCGTCCTGCTGGTCGGCTGCGGCAAGCAGTCCGGATTCAATGCCCAGGCCTTCCGCAAGGCCACGACCAGCGCAGTTCAGGCGCTGCATCGCTCCGGGTCCGGCGATGCGATCAGTTTTCTCACCGAACTCGAAACAGAGGACTGCACCCTGTACCTCAAGGTACGCAGTCAGGTGGAAATCACCCGCAGTTGCCTGTACAGCCCGGATGAGCTGAAAAGCAAAAAGGCGGGCAGAAAGCAGCCGCTGCGCCGGCTGGCAGTCAATGTCGAGCCTGCCGGCACGGACGCCGCGCACCAGGCACTGGCCGATGGTGAAGCGATCGCTGCAGGCATGGAGCTGGCGCGCCGGCTTGGCAACCTGCCGGGCAATATCTGCACACCGGACTATCTTGCCGGGCAGGCGCGCGCGCTGGCCGGTTCCGACAAACGCCTCAAGGCCACCGTACTGGACCCCGCCGCAATGACCCGGCTGGGCATGGGTGCCCTGCTCTCGGTCGCGCGTGGCAGCAATGAGCCGGCCCGGCTGATCAGCCTGGAATACCGCGGCGGAACCCCGGGTGACAAACCGGTGGTGCTGGTCGGCAAGGGCGTAACCTTCGACTCCGGCGGCATCTCCATCAAGCCGGCTGCCGCCATGGACGAGATGAAATTCGACATGTGCGGCGCGGCCAGTGTACTGGGCACCCTGAAAGCCTGTGTGACCATGGGGCTGCCGCTCAACGTCGTCGGCGTGATCCCGGCGACCGAGAACCTGCCGGGCGGGCGCGCCAGCAAACCCGGTGACATCGTCACCAGCCTGTCCGGCCAGACCATCGAGGTCCTGAATACCGACGCCGAGGGACGATTGATCCTGTGCGATGCGCTTACCTACAGCGAGCGTTTCGACCCCGACGTGGTCATCGACATCGCCACCCTGACCGGTGCCTGCGTGATCGCTCTCGGCAGCCATGCGGCCGGTCTGCTCAGCAACAGCGATGTGCTGGCAGGCGAACTGCTCGATGCCGGGACAACCGCCGGGGACCGTGCCTGGCAAATGCCCCTGTGGGAAGATTACCAGCAGCAGCTGGACAGTAATTTCGCCGACATGGCGAACATCGGCGGACGTGAGGCCGGCACCATCACGGCAGCCTGTTTCCTCTCCCGCTTCACCAAAAAATACCGCTGGGCCCACCTGGATATCGCCGGTGTGGCCTGGATGGGTGGCAAGGAAAAAGGCGCCACCGGGCGCCCGGTACCTCTGCTCACCCAGTACCTGCTGGATCGCTGTGGGTCACGATGACCCGCGTCGACTTCTACATCGTGCAGGACAGCCAGCCGGACACCTGTCCCCTGCTGGCCTGCCGGCTGACCGAAAAAGCCTACCGGAAGGGACACCGCGTCTATATCAACGCCGCATCCGGCAAGCAGGTTGGTCAGCTTGACGATTTACTCTGGACCTTTCGCGCCGGCAGCTTCCTCCCGCACGCGGTGGCGCAGGAAAACCCGGAAGAAAGTCCGCCGATCCTGCTGGGCAGTGACACGGAACCCCCGGATATGGATGATGTCCTGGTCAACCTGGCCGGCACGGTCCCACCCTGGTTCAGCCGGTTCAACCGGGTGGCCGAGCTGGTGGGTAGCGACGAGGCCGCCCGCACCGCCGCACGCGAACGCTATCGCTTCTACCAGGACCGTGGCTATACGCTGAACACCCACAAGCTATGACTAACCGGACGACAAACCTGCCGCTGGACTCCGAAGGCATCCCCATCCTGACCGAACTGGTCAGCACCGAGGAACTGCTCGACGCGGACACCACCACCCGCTACGGCAGGTACAACCGCATGTCCACCACGGAAATCGCTGAAGAGCTGCTCTCCAGCGAACTGTTCCAGCGCCAGCTCGACGAGGTCGCCTCGGAACTGAGCCGCAACCTCCGCCTGCAGACCGAGCAGGCACTCGGCACCGCAATCGAGGATGTCATCAGCAAGACCCTCGACCGCAACAACGCGCGCTCCTTCGAGCTCATCCGCGTCCAGCTGGAGGATGCCCTGCCGGAACTGCTTGCCAAGGTCCTCCAGGACCAGGACGTCACCTCCTGAGCACAGACGCGGTCCCGGACCCGCCGGGACACGCCTCCACCTTCCCGGACGATTTTGGGACAGTATCTGCCCATCGGGTATAATTTCCGCCTTTGGCCGAACAGGCCATCCGCACCGGCCTGAGCACCCATGGACAAAACCTACGACCCGCACGCCATCGAACAGCACTGGTACGAAATCTGGGAGCGGGAAGGCTACTTTGCGCCAGCCGGTGGCGGCACCCCCTACTGCATCATGATCCCGCCACCGAACGTGACCGGAAGCCTGCATATGGGACATGCGTTCCAGGACACCCTGATGGACGCCCTGATCCGCTATCACCGCATGCGTGGCGACAACACCCTGTGGCAGGCAGGCGCCGACCATGCCGGAATCGCCACGCAAATGGTCGTGGAACGCCAGCTTGCGGCCCGGGAAATCACCCGCCATGACCTCGGACGGGATGAATTCATCCGCCGTATCTGGGAGTGGAAGCAGCATTCCGGCGGTACCATCACACGCCAGCTGCGGCGTATGGGATCCTCACTGGACTGGTCACGCGAACGGTTCACCATGGACGAGGGTCTGTCCGATGCGGTCCGCGAGGTCTTTGTCCGGCTGTTTGAAGACGGCCTGATCTACCGTGGCAAACGGCTGGTGAACTGGGATCCGGTGCTGCACACCGCAGTATCCGACCTCGAGGTGGTTTCCGAAGAGGAAACCGGACACCTCTGGCACATGCGCTACCCGCTGGCCGATGGCAGCGGGCACCTGGTCGTCGCCACCACCCGCCCGGAAACCATGCTCGGCGATACCGCAGTGGCGGTTCACCCGGAGGATGAACGCTACCGGGCCCTGATCGGCAAGTTCGTGCACCTGCCGCTGACAGACCGCGAGATCCCCATTATTGCGGACGAGTATGTCGACCCGGAATTCGGTACCGGTTGTGTAAAAATCACCCCGGCCCACGATTTCAACGACTATGCCATCGGGCAGCGCCACGACCTGCCCCTGATCAACATCTTCACGGTCGATGCCCGCATCAACGACGCAGGCACCGGCAGCTACCAGGGGCTGGACCGGTTCGAGGCTCGCCGGCGCATCGTCGCCGACCTGGAAGCGCAGGGCCTGCTGGAAAAGATCGAGGACCACAGGCTCATGGTGCCACGCGGTGACCGCTCCGGTGCCGTGGTCGAACCCTATCTCACGGACCAGTGGTTCGTCCGGATCGCTCCGCTGGCCGAGCCAGCCATCCGGGCCGTGGAAGATGGCACCATCCGTTTCGTGCCCGACAACTGGAAAAACACCTATTTCGAGTGGATGCGCAACATCCAGGACTGGTGCATTTCGCGCCAGATCTGGTGGGGACACCGGATTCCGGCGTGGTACGACCCGCAGGGCAATGTCTACGTTGCGCACAACGAAGAGGACGCACGTGGCCGGTACCAGCTCGGTCCCGACATCACCCTGCGTCAGGATGAAGACGTGCTGGACACCTGGTTCTCGTCCGCACTCTGGCCCTTCAGCACGCTGGGCTGGCCGGAACAGACCGAAGCCCTGCAGACCTGGTACCCGACCAGCGTGCTGGTAACCGGTTTCGACATCATTTTCTTCTGGGTAGCGCGCATGATCATGATGGGCCTGCGCTTCATGGGTGAGGTACCGTTCCGCGAGGTGTATATCCACGGCCTGGTGCGCGATGCGCACGGTAACAAGATGTCCAAATCCAAGGGCAACGTCCTGGACCCGATCGACCTGATCGACGGCATCGACCTGGAGTCACTGGTCGCCAAGCGGCGCTCGGCACTGATGCAGCCACAGATGGCGGACCGGATCGAGAAGCTCACGCGCAAGGACTTTCCGGCAGGGATCCCGGCCTACGGCACCGACGCCCTGCGCTTCACTTTCGCCGCCCTGGCCTCGACCGGTCGTGATATCAACTTCGACCTCGGGCGTACGGAAGGCTACCGGAATTTCTGTAACAAGCTGTGGAATGCCGCCCGTTACGTCCTGATGAACACCGAGGACAGGGATTGCGGTCAGCACGGCGGCGAGGTACTGCTCTCCTCCGCGGATCGCTGGATCATCAGCCAGCTGCAGCAAACCACCCGGGAAGTCATCGAGGCCATTGATGGCTACCGCTTCGACCTGGCCGCGCAGGCAATCTATCGCTTTGTATGGGACGAGTACTGCGACTGGTACCTGGAGCTGTCGAAGACGGCGCTGGCCGACACGGGAAGCTCCGCAACCGCCGCCCGCGGCACCCGTCGCACCCTGGTACAGGCCATGGAATGCCTGTTACGCCTGATCCACCCGCTGACACCGTTCATCAGCGAGGAAATCTGGCAGCGGGTCGCCCCGCTGGCCGGTGTCTCGGGCAAGACCATCATGCGCCAGCCCTATCCCGAACCGCTTCCCGACCTGATCGATACCGACGCAGTGAATGAAATTGCCTGGGTACAGGAGATTATCATCGGTGTCCGCAAGATCCGGAGCGGGATGAATATCGACCCGCGCAGGAGTCTCCCGGTTCTGCTGCAAGGAGGATCGGAACTCGATCATGCCCGCATGGAGCGCAACATCCCCTACCTGACCAGTGTCGGGCGTATCGAGTCGATCACCTGGCTGGACGCAGGATCAACCGCACCGGAATCATCGACGGCACTGGTCGGAAACATGAAATTACTGATTCCGCTGGCCGGGCTGATCGACAAGGACGCCGAGCTGAGCCGTCTCGGCCGGGAACTGGTGAAAAAACAGGAAGAACTCGATCGTTGCGAGAAGAAACTGTCCAATTCCGGGTTTACCGACAAGGCGCCTGTCGAGGTTGTGGCGAGAGAGCGTGAACGCGCCGGCGAGCTGGCTGCTGCAATCAGGAACCTGCAGACGCAACAGGAGAAGATACTGGCACTTTGATCATGCACCGGCGAGGTGCATGACCAGCTGGACCACACCCCAGACGGTCAGGATGAATACCAGGGTAAGGATCAGGCCAACGATGATGTAATGCGATGGCTTGCCGTGCGTGAAGTCCTGTTCACGCTTACGGCTACTCTGCACACCGAACATGCTCGACAGTACACTGCCAAACACGGACAGCAGGGATGGTGACTTGCCAGACAGGTTGTCGTTATCGCTCATGATGTAAATTCCGCCGGAATGGCGAACATTCTACAGGCGCAGCCCGGCGCCGCAAGATGAACGCCGGTACAGGTTGGTGGCGCCAGACCCTGTATCAGCATACTGTCGCCGCTTTACTTCCCACCCCACTGAATCACTTCAGATTTTTACAGGTGTGCCGATACTCCAAATAGCATACCGGATCATGATTTATTCCTTGCTGATCAGTCGGTTATGCAACCCGTTCACGTATGACAGAGGACATACGCTGGACATCCGGGGTACAGACGCAGACTACAACTACGATTTCGGATGCGGTGACATGAGCAGAATTCTGATTGTGGATGACCAGTTAACGAGCCGTCAGATCCTCAAGCAACTGGTAAGCAACATCGAGCCGGGGGTCGAGGTGCTGGATTTCGCCAATCCGATCGAGGCTCTCACCTGGACTGCCCGCAATCCGACGGACCTGATACTGGTTGATTACAAGATGCCGGAGATGAACGGTATCGAATTCATCCGCAAGTTCCGCAGCAATCCCGCGTCAAGCCATGTGCCGGTGATCATGGTGACCTCAATTGAGGATCGCAACGTCCGCTACGACGCACTGGGGGCAGGTGCCACCGACTTCCTGATGAAACCCGTAGACCACCACGAATGTCGGGCAAGATGCAAGAACATGCTGATTCAGCATCAGCAGTACAAGATTATCAGTGACCGTTCCCGCTGGCTGGAACGTCGTGTTGCGGAAGCAACCAGTGAAATACGATTACGGGAACGCGAAACCCTTTTGCGACTTGCCCGTGCCGGCGAGTACCGCGATGAGGAGACCGGCAATCACATCATACGCATGGCGAAATACTCACGGATCATTGCGGAGCAGCTCGGAATGCCAGACGAGGATGCGGAGGTTATCGAGATGGCCGCGCCGATGCACGACATCGGCAAAATTGGCATTCGGGATGAGATCCTGCTCAAACCAGGCAAACTGACTGCAGATGAATTTGAAATCATGAAAAGGCATACCTTGATTGGATACGAGATCCTCAAGGATAGCCCTTCGAAGTTTCTCCAGATGGGCGGCATTATCGCACTTGGCCATCATGAAAAATACGACGGCACCGGATACCCCCATGGCCTGAAAGGGAACGACATACCGATCGAAGCACGGATCGTGGCGGTTGCCGACGTATTCGATGCACTGGTATCTGAACGTCCGTACAAGAATGCGTGGTCTACTGAAGCAGCCCTTGAATACATGGAAAGCAACAGCGGCAAGCATTTTGACCCTAATGTTTTCAATGCATTCAAAGCACAAATTGACTCGGTAGCCAGAATCCAGGGTATGTTGCCTGACGTGCCAGC
>CAYUFA010000046.1:0-19847 GCA_964443845.1 uncultured Ectothiorhodospiraceae bacterium | reverse complement strand
CGCATCCTGAGCGGATAAATATACAGCCACGCCCCGCGTGGGCGGTATGGTGCCCGGGGCCGGAATCGAACCGGCACAGCCGTGAGGCCGAGGGATTTTAAGTCCCTTGCGTCTACCAATTTCGCCACCCGGGCCAGGGGAAAGATCGAGGATACTACAGGGAGGATGCGGGTGCCGGGGGATGGAGGCTGAGGCCGGAATCGAACCGGCGTACACGGCTTTGCAGGCCGCTGCATCACCACTCTGCCACCCAGCCATGGATCGGGTGACGTTCACCCTGACAGACAAAGCCCCGGAACCCGGGGCTGCATGAAGAAGTTTGGAGCGGGAAACGAGATTCGAACTCGCGACCCCAACCTTGGCAAGGTTGTGCTCTACCAACTGAGCTATTCCCGCACATAGCAAACCACCATTTTATCGGATGACTGGACAGAGTCAAGCGTCCCCCTCCCCGGAATCCCCCGGGTTTCTGGCCAGCAAGGGCCAGGCCGCACGCAGGTAAATCATCATCGACCAGAGGGTCAGGATGGCCGCCACGTACAGCAGGACGACACCGATTTCATGCGTCGGGTAACCCGCCACCGGGAGATCGTACAGCAGCAGCAGAATGGCGAGCATCTGCGCGGTCGTCTTGATCTTGCCGATGATGGAAACCGCGACCGTCGCACGCTCACCGATCTCCGACATCCATTCACGCAGTGCCGAGATGGCGATCTCCCGTCCGATGATCACGGCCACCGGGATACTGAAAAACAGGCTGTGGTTGGTCGACACGATCAGTACCAGGGCAACGGCAACCATCAGCTTGTCGGCCACCGGGTCCAGAAAGGCACCAAACACGGACAGCTGTTTCAGCCGGCGCGCCAGGTAACCGTCCAGCCAATCGGTCACCGCCGCCAGTCCGAACACCGCGGCGGATAGCAGCGGGACCCATTTGCCGGGCAGGTAGTACACCACGACCAGCACCGGGATCAGCACGATGCGCAGCAGGGTCAGCAGGTTTGGCAGTGTCCATTGCATCACTGGTTTCCCGAGCGGCCGGCACCCGCCGCCCGGCTGCGGCAGGTTCCCGATCTGCCCCAGCATAGGTGCCCCGGCGCCGCACCTGCAAGACCGTGGCGGCGGCCGGGACAGGTCCGGGAGCCGGCCCTAGTCGCCATGGAAGGTGTCATAGATCTGTTGCGCAAGGGTCAGGTTGATGCCCTTGACACGGGACAGGTCTTCAACCCCGGCGCGTGCCACCTCCCGGATACCGCCCAGCTGTTGCAGTAACATCTGGCGGCGCTTGGCGCCGATACCCGGGATGTTTTCCAGCGGCGAATGCCGGCGCGTGCGTGCACGGCGCTGGCGATGGCCGGTGATCGCGAACCGGTGCGCTTCGTCCCGGATCTGCTGGATCAGGTGCAGTGCCGGGCTGTCGGCGGGCAGTTCGAGCCCCCTCGTGCTGCCCGGCTGGTACAGGGTTTCCAGGCCCGGTTTGCGGCCCGGTCCCTTCGCGACGCCCAGCACGCGCACCTCGGTGACCTGCAGTTCCTCCAGTACGCGGGTGGCGGCAGCCACCTGTCCCTTGCCGCCGTCGATGAGCAGCAGGTCAGGCAACCGCCCTTCCCCCTTGCGCAGTCGGGTGTAGCGGCGGGTCAGCGCCTGCGCCATCGCCGCATAGTCGTCACCGGGCTGGATGTCGCGGATGTTGAACCGGCGATAATCGGATTTCAACGGGCCCTCCGCACCGAACACGACGCAGGACGCCACCGTGGACTCGCCGGCGGTATGGCTGATGTCGAAACACTCGATCCGGGCGGGCACCTCCTCCAGATCCAGCACGTCGGTCAATGCCTGCAGCCGGGCGCTGTATCCCTGGCCGGCGGTCAGGCGCACCTGCAGCGCATGCGTGGCATTGTCGCCGGCCATCTTCACCCAGCGCGCGCGGTCCCCGCGCACGCGCGTGCGCAGGACAACCTGCCGGTTTGCCTGGCGGCTCAATACCTCCTCCAGCAGGGACAGGTCGGCCGGTGCATGGCTGAGGAGGATTTCGGCCGGGATGTCCCGCCCCAGGTAGTACTGGGGAACGAACGCCTCCAGCACCTCTTCCGGGCCGGATTCCAGCGGCACCCGGGGGAAGAACACCTTGTTGCCCAGGTTCCGTCCGCCACGGACCAGGAACACCTGGACACAGGCAAGGCCGCTCGCACTGGCGCAGGCCAGGATATCGGTATCGCCCCGGTCGCGGCTGATGTACTGCTTTTCCTGGATATGGTGCAGGCTGGCAATCCGGTCCCGGTACACGGCCGCCTGCTCGAAATGCCGGCCGGCCGCCGCCTGCTTCATGCAGGCGGCCAGCTCATCGATCACCTCGCTGCTCCTGCCCTCCAGGAACAGTTCGGTCCTGCGTACGTCGCGCGCGTACTCTTCCCGGCTGATCAGGCCGACACACGGCGCCGTGCAGCGCCCGATCTGGTACTGCAGGCAGGGCCGGCTGCGGTTGCGGAAAAAACCGTCCTCGCACTGCCTGACCCGGAACAGTTTCTGCAACAGCTGCAGGCTTTCGCGCACGGACCCGGCGTTCGGGTACGGTCCGAAAAACCGTCCCGGCGCCCGGCGCGCGCCGCGGTGCAGCGCCAGGCGCGGGAAGTCCTGGCGGCTGGACAGGTAGATCCACGGGTAACTCTTGTCATCGCGCAGCAGCACGTTGTACCGGGGCCGGTGCTGCTTGATCAGGTTGCTTTCCAGCAGCAGCGCCTCGCCTTCGGTATGCGTGACCGTGATATCAACGGCGGCAATCTGCTCGACCAGCGCATGCGTCTTCGGGGACAGCCCGCTGTCGCGGAAGTAACTGGCCACCCGCTTGCGGAGATTGCCGGCCTTGCCCACGTACAGGATGCCGCCATCGGCACCCAGCATGCGGTAGACCCCCGGGCGGCCGGGCAGTGTTTTCAGCAATGACCTGGCATCAAACATATGGCCTGCCCGGTTCCGGGAATGACCGACCGCGATCAGGCATGTCCACCATCCAGCCTGGCCCTGGCGAGCCGAAACACGGTGGCGAACATTTCCGGCGTCAGGCGCCGGGTCTGGGTGTTGTAGCGGCTGCAATGATAGGAATCCACCAGCCGGAAGCCCCGGGGCAGTTCGTGCACGGCGGCATGCGCAAAGGGACGGGCGGACAGGCGCAGCCCGCAGGCGCGCAGCACGGCATCGTGCGCCACCCGCCCCAGCGCAATGATCACGGCACCGGCCGGCAACGTGTCCAGCTCGGCCTGCAGAAACGGATTGCACTGACGCACCTCCTGCGGCACGGGCTTGTTCCCGGGAGGCAGGCACTTGACGGCATTGGTGATCCGGCAATCCCGGAGTTCCAGACCGTCCTCCCGCGAGCGGGACTCGGGCTGGTTGCTGAAGCCGAACTCGAACAGGGTTCGGTACAGGAGGATGCCGGCGTGATCACCGGTGAACGGGCGCCCCGTCGCGTTCGCCCCGTGCATGCCGGGAGCCAGTCCGACGATCAGCAGGCGCGGCTGTTCAGCCCCGAACGGGGCGACCGGCCTGGCGTGATAGGCGGGATATTGTGCGGATACCTGGCCGAGAAAAGCGGACAACCTGGGGCACTGGCGGCAGTCCGGATCAAAAAACGCTGTTCTCTTCGCTGACATTCAGAACTTCGATGGCTGCCTTGTCTGGATTGATCTGCACGATCGCATGCGCATTGGTATTGGCAATGTAAAGGGTATCGTGCGCGATTGCCAGACCGGCAGGCTCCCTGAGCCCTGCATTCCGGACCAGGGTGGACAGTTTGCGTGTGCGGATGTCCAGCCTGCAGACCCGGTTATTGTAGCTGTCGGCGATCCAGAGTTGTTGCCGCTGCCCGTCCACGGCGATTGCCTGCGGATATTGCAGCCCGACACCGGGAACCGGCCGCTCCGGACGTCGCGCGGTACCCTGTTCCTGCTCCCCGCCGGCTGCCAGCGTCCCGACGCACCCCGTCCCGGCGTCGATGCGGCGTACCGCGGAGGACAGCGCATCCGTGCAATAGATCGTTCCGTCGTACAGCGTCAGCCCGGAGGGTTGCGCAAAGCGGGCCTGACCGGGTTTGCCATCCGTCTGTCCACGCTCGCCGCTGCCCGCCAGCAGTTCCACGGTGTTGGTGAGCAGCGAGAGAGTCCAGAGCTGGTCGACGCCCGCCATGGCAATGCACACCCTGCCATCGGAAAAGATCACGTCGAGCGGGGTGTTCATGGGATTGTGCGCCGGGTAGCGCCGCTGCGGCTGCAGCGGCCCGTCGGCGACGCCGTTCCCGGCGACCGTGACCACCTCGTCGGTGAGCAGGTTGATGCGGCGGATTGCGTGGTTGCCCGCGTCTGCAACGTAGAGAAAGTCATCACTGACCATCAGCCCCTGCGGGTTACGGAAGGCTGCCGAGTCGGCAATTCCGTCGACGAATCCGCCTGCGTGTCCCCCGTACTGGCGAATCACATACCCCTGGCGGGTGAGCACCAGGACCCGGTCGTGCCCGCTGTCGGAAACATACATCCGGTCTCCGGCCAGGGCGATTCTGCCCGGGAAGCGCAGGGTCCGGCCCGGTTCCGGATCAGCCACTGCCGCCTCCGGCAGGATCGCACCGGCCGGCCCGCCACGCTGCAGGCTGAGCTGGTGGTTGATCACCACCTGCAACCCCGCCAGTTCCCGTGGACCGGTCAGGGTGCCCACGATCCGCCCGTCACGGCCGATCAGCACCAGCGCAGGCAGGCGGCGGATACCGTACTCCGGCCCGAGCCGGTTGCCGCGGTCGTGCACGAGCGGGAAACGCAGTGCGTGGCGGCGAATGAATTCCTGTACGTGCGAACACCGGTGTTCCGCAGGCAATCCCGGCAGGTGCACGTACAGGATCAGCAACTGGCCCCGGAAGCGGTACCCGAGCCGGTCAAGTTCGTGGAGCATCCGCCGGGAGTCGGTCGAGCTGCTGTCGATGAATGCCAGCAGCACCAGATCACCGCGCAGGCGTGTCAGCGTGAGCGGGGTTGCGGTATTGAACCACTCGAGGTCTGCGGGAATCTCCGGTGCGACTTTCCTGGCCACAGCCATACCACCACTCCGGCACAGGCCTTCCGCGCCTGTACGCCCCACCAGAAAAGCACAGACTGGAAACACCTGCCAGTGGCGGAGCGCAATACCGGAACGGAAGTCTCACTTTCCCGCATCACCGCCGGATACCGGGACCACCGGCAACCGGACCCGGGTTGCCGGCGGCTGCGGCTGGCGATCAGTGAGAGATATTTTCGCGGATCAGGCCATGCCGGATGGCGAAACGGGTCAGCTCCACATCATTCTGGACACCCAGCTTCTCGAACAGCCGGTAACGATAGGTGCTGGTCGTTTTCGGACTCAGGCACAGGCGCGTCGAGATATCCTTGTTGGTGGAACCCTTGACGATCATCAGCATCACCTGGGTTTCGCGCTGGGTCAGCCGTTCCAGCGGGGATTTCTCACCCTTGTTCACCAGCGTGAGTGCCAGCTTGTGCGCAATATCCGGCGTGATGTACTGCTTGCCGGCATGTACCGAGCGAATGGCGCTGATGATCTCGCGCACGTCACAGCCCTTGGTCAGGTAGCCGGCCGCACCGGCCTCGAGCAGGCGCGCCGGAAACGGATCATCATCGTGCACGGTCACCGCAATGATCTTGACGTCCGGCATGACCCGGGCAATCTTGCGGGTCGCCTCCAGCCCGCCGATACCGGGCATACTGATATCCATCAGGATGACGTCCATGGACAGGTTTCTGGCCTGGCGGATTGCCTGCTCCCCGGTCTCCGCTTCCGCCACCACGTTGATTCCATCCACATCGTTCAGCAACCGCTTGATGCCGTTACGAACGAGACCATGATCATCCACCAGCATGACATCGATCATTTCCCCCTCCTTGTGTGTACGTGTGTGCTTTTGTGAGTGTGCTCCCGAGTCAGTACCGGGTGGCATGGCCGAAATTAGCGTAAGGAGAAAAGGAAGAAAACCCGGAAATGTCCTACAAGTTCCACGAAGCCGCCAGCCAGCACCGTAGGAAATCCGCCCATCAGACCGGTATTCCGAACCAGTTCAGTTTCTTATGCAGGTCAACCACGGACCCGACAATGATGATGGTCGGCGGCTTGACCTCGTGTCGAT
This sequence comes from uncultured Ectothiorhodospiraceae bacterium, assembly GCA_964443845.1. Taxonomy (GTDB): domain Bacteria; phylum Pseudomonadota; class Gammaproteobacteria; order UBA9214; family UBA9214; genus UBA9214. Next base: position 13,690 of record CAYUFA010000046.1, on the reverse strand, counting down.
CCGGCAGGGTCGGCAGTGTGTCCAGCTTTTCGATATAGACCCGCTGCCGGGGGGTCGTGCCCTGCTGCACCAGTGCCACCGGTGTGTCCGGCGCCAGCCCGTGTGCGATCAGCTGCCGGCTGATCACCGGCAGGCTGTGCATGCCCATGTAAAAGACGATGGTCTGGCCGGGCCTGGCGAGACTGTCCCAGTCCAGGTCGACGCTGCCGTCTTTCAGGTGCCCGGTCACGAACGTGCAGGACTGGGCGTAATCGCGATGGGTGAGCGGGATACCGGCATAGGAGGCACAGCCGGAAGCTGCGGTAATGCCGGGCACCACCTGGAACGGGATGCCTTCCTGCGCGAGCGTCTCGATCTCCTCGCCACCACGGCCGAAAATGAAAGGGTCTCCTCCCTTGAGCCGGAGCACCCGTTTCCCTTCCCTGGCCAGCCGCACCAGGAGCTGGTTGATGCTCTCCTGGGTCAGGGTATGCCGGTTGCGTTCCTTGCCGGCATAGATCAGCTCCGCATCCTTGCGCACCATGTCCAGCACCGGACTGGAGACCAGGCGGTCGTACACCACCACGTCCGCCTGCTGCATCAGGCGCAACGCCCGGAAGGTAATCAGGTCGGGATCACCGGGACCGGCACCGACCAGGTACACCTCGCCGGCACTGGCATAGCTGGTGCCGGTATCCTCGATCGCGGCCTCGAGTGCCGCGCGCGCCTGTACTTCCTGGCCGGCGAACAACAGTTCCGCCACGCGTCCCTGCAACACGTTCTCCCAGAAATACCGGCGCTGCCCGGGATCCGTGAAGCGCTGTTTGACCCGGGTTCGGTACTCGTCCACCAGGCGTGCCAGCCGTCCGTAGGCGGACGGAATGAAGCTCTCCAGTTTCGCACGCAACAGCCGGGCCAGCACCGGCGACGCGCCGCTGGTCGATACCGCGATCTGCACCGGCGAGCGGTCCACGATCGACGGCATGATGAAGCTGCACAGTGCGGGATTGTCGACCACGTTCACCGGTATGCGCAGCCGGCTGGCCAGCTCGTAGACGGCACGGTTCACCGTCTCGTTATCCGTTGCCGCGATCACCAGTACGGCGTTTTCCAGGTCGTGTGGTTCGAACGCGCGTTCGATCAGGGTCACCTCGCCCTGTGCTGCCCGCTCCCGCAGCTCCGCGCAGCACTGCAGGGCGACGACAGTCAGCTTTGCCCCGGCCCGCAGCAGCAACGCAGCCTTCCTGGCCGCCACCCGGCCCCCGCCCACCAGCAGGCAGGGGCGAGTGCGGATTTTCAGAAATACCGGCAGGTAGTCCATGCGACCCGTCCCGTGCTACGCCAGCAGGGGCTGCAGTCCGCCGGCGGAATCGAGCGCCGACAGGTCATCGAAACCGCCGATATGCCGGTCACCGATGTAGATCTGCGGCACGGTCCGGCGACCGGTCAGTTCCAGCAAGTGCTCGAAGCCGCCCGGCATCCGGTCGATGTAGATCTTGTCGATGTCCGTCACGCCTCTTGCCTTGAGCAGCATCTCGGCGCGTACGCAATAGGGACAAAAAGCAGTACAGTACATTCTGATGTCGGTCATACCTCGTCCCCCGGATTCAGGAGCGCCCTCGCAGCACGGAAATCTGTTCCTGTACCGGTCCGGTCAGTGGCCGCAGCTTGCTGCGCATGACCGTGCCGATTGCATCGGTCCGGGAAAATACCGGGTCGAGCACCGGCTCATCGAGCAGGGCAAGGAAGAGCAGCGCGCGAATATGATGCATGGCGGCGGGAGCCTCCCGCAACAATTCATCGATCTCGCGCACCTGTCCGGACAACAGGCTGTCCACTTCCTGCTCGATGGCCGCGATCGTCTCGAACCGCTGCTTTGGCAGGGGTAGTTGCGCGGAATAGGCGGCCACCGCATGCAGCAGTTCCACCATCACATCCTGGTTGGACGGCTTGGCGAGCACGGTTTCCACACCGGCCAGGAAATTCTGGCCCGCAGCACTCAGCAGGCGGCAGTATTGCCCGGCAAACGGGTTGCCGGCCGCAACCAGCGGCGCGAGCTGCTGCTGCAGGGTCTCCCCGGCCGGGTGGGCCGGATGTTCTGCGGGAAGGCCATCCGGCAGGCCCTGCAGGAAACCCACGATGTAGGCATTCCGGTGGCGGCCCTTCTCCCACAGCTTGCGGCGCTCCGCCGGGGTGGTCAGTTCCCCCTGCAGGACCAGCCGCACCGAGCGGATCTGGTCGCGTGCCTCTTCCTCGAACGGCAGAAACTCGACCAGGAATTCCGCCAGCGTGCGTCCCATCCGGCCCTCCACGATCGCCTGCTGACGCAACATGCAGCGCGCGTTTTCGGCCGTCTGCGAGGCCCACCACGCGCGGCTGGCCAGTTCGTCGGTGATGCCGGGCGCATTCACGACCGCCACTACCGCTTCCGGCTCGCCCAGCAACAACAGGGATTCGAGGATGCCATCGCGGGCCTGGCCCATGCGGGTCCAGCGCTTGAGGTAGACCGGGTAGCCGCCCGGAGAGCCCAGCACGTGACTGGACAGGGTTTCGCGCACCAGGCGCAGATAGGTCTCGTCGCGGCAATTCGGACTGAGCCGGATCTTCGCCTCACCCTTGTCGGACAGCGCATGCACGATCATCCTGGATTCATCGATGCGCACCGCGCGCAGATTGCCCGCGAGCAGCACATTGACGCGCAATGCGTCTTCCGGTGAGAGTTCCATGCCAGGTCTACGGGAAGCGCGTAAACCGGCTCACACGTCAAAGCCCGCCCTGGCATACAAACGTCGCGCTTCCTCGGGATCCTGCTGCACGCCATTGCCTTCCTCGTACATCCGGGCCAGCGTCGTCAGCGAGCCGGCGAGTCCCTGGTCGGCAGCCTTGCGAAACCATTCCGCCGCCCTGGCGCTGTTCTGTTCCACGCACTCCCCTTCGAGAAACATGAAGCCGAGCCCGTGCTGGGCCAGCGCATGTCCCTGCTCGGCCGCCGCCTTCATCATCCGGTAGGCCTGCAGATCGTTGCGGACCATGCCCAGCCCGTTCTGGTACATGATGGCCAACCGGTGTTGCGCATCGGCATGACCGGCATCAGCCAGCGGAGAGAGCAGGCGCATGGCCAGGGAAAAGTTCTTGGCCTCGAAGGCGGCCAGACCGCTGCTGTAATCCTGCTCGTTGTTCTGGTCAGACATCGTTCACCTCATCGTCATGGCGCGCAGAGGATTTCACGCCGGCTTGAAACCTGTGGCGTATCCTAAACACACCAGCCGGTGAACCGAATACCTCCAAAGAGAGAATCTTCGAAGATTCATATGGATACCGAAACAATTGCAGAGTTCTCTCACTCTCTCTATCGGGATATACGGACCCCAAATACCCTCCTGTATACTCCTCGGCCTCAGCGTTTAGTCCAATCGAAACAATGAGCTAGCTTCACTCATGGCAGCACAGTTGATCACTGGCAGTGACACCGACCTGTTGATGCGCAGCTGCATCCAGAAAGTGGCGACCGGTCCGGAATACAGCAAGAGCCTGACGTTCGCACAGGCGCATGCGGCGATGCGCCACATCCTCGAAGGCAGGGCCGACCCGGTACAGGCCGCGGTGCTGCTGATTGCGTTGCGCATGAAGCGCGAGACGGACGCGGAAAACGCCGGGGTGTTGCAGGCCATACTCGACACCATGCGTCCGGTCACGGCCGCTGTCGATGAAGTCATCGATGTGGCGGACCCCTATGACGGGTACAACCATGGCCTGCCGGTCTCCCCGTTTCTGCCGGCTGTGTTTGCGGCCTGTGCTTGCCCGGCGGTAGCGCATGGACTGGAAACCGTGGGTCCGAAATACGGCATTACCCATCACAAGGTGCTGCGGGCAGCGGGTGTTCCGACCGACCTGGAGCCGGTCGCTGCCGCCGCGCAACTCTCCAGCCCGGACGTCGGCTGGTGTTACATCGACCAGCGTGCCTCGGCGCCGCGGCTGCACGACCTGATCGCGCTGCGTACGCGTATGGTCAAGCGCCCGGTACTGACCACGGTCGAAGTGCTGACCGGCCCGGTGCGGGGCAGACGGAAAACCCACCTGCTAACCGGCTATGTGCACAAGGCCTATCCCCCGGTCTATGCACGACTGGCGCGGCAGGCGGGATTCACCAGTGCCGTGATCCTGCGCGGCGTGGAAGGCGGTGTCATCCCCTCGCTGAAGCAACCGGCCCGGATGTTCTGTTACCGGGATGGCGGTGCGGAATACCCGGTGGAACTCGAACCCGCCGCGCTGGAGATTCGCCAGGCCACCCGGGCCGTACCGCTGCCGCAGGACCTCGTCCCGGTACCCGCCGGGAATGATGGTGAAACCGCCCCGACCCTCGACAGCGACGCGGCCGCCGCTGCCGCGGCCGCAGCGGGACTGGAAGCCCTGCACGGCAGGCCCGGGGCCGCGCGCGACAGCCTCGTCTACGGTGCCGCCATCATGCTGCATCACCTGGGGCGCGCAGACAGCCTGAAAGGCGCCGCTGCAATGGCGGCCCGGGCGCTGGACAGCGGATCGGCACTGGCACGATTCCATGCCGCGCGGGGATAATCGCAATATGTTTTCCGACTTACCACCTGAACGAACCTATACACGACAGAGGTAGCAACGATGAACCAGGAATACTACAACGCAGTAAACAAGATGGAAGAAATGGGTGTCGACCCGGATTACATCCAGGGCTGGCAGGGCGGCTACCTGCTCAACCCGGAGCGTGAGGAACAGCGTGTCACCGATGCCTATTCCGCCGGTTACGAAGACGGCAAGGCACACAACACCGACAATTTCGGGCAGTGGAAAAAATAGGCGCTGCGACACACCACGCAAAAGGCGGGCAATGCCCGCCTTTTTTTCTCAACCCGCTGCATACCGCACACGGTGCCAGGGCAACGTTGTGTGGAGCCGGCCGGGACGCCCGGCTACGCAGACCCTGTCCCGGTCTGCGTCTTGCGGTTTCACACAGGCGCCGCTTCAACCGGTGGCAAACAGGTCCCGCAGCGCCCTGCCCAGTGGTTTGAGCGCTTCCGGCACCTCCACTTCCATCACCTGGTCGGTAATCCACTGGTTGTCCTTCGCGCCCATCACGGCGCGCACGCGCTCCCCGAAGTAGCGCTTCATCGCATACCCCGGGACACGATCCGGCATGGGAAACTCCGCATAATCGGCGGCGCGCTCGTTGAACAGCGCGATCAGCCCCCCCCCGTATTCACCCGCGCCCTGGATATCGGTCCGGTTATCCTGCATCTGGCTGGCGAGGCTGCGGGCCACCGCGGTGATGTATTCCTGCCGCGCCTCCTGCTCCAGGTCTTCCGCCTTCATGCGATCCACCAGGTGCAGGAGAAAGGCCAGGAATTCCGCGATCACGTCGAGGCGCTGGGCATTCGAATCGGTCTGGAATCCCTCGTTTTCGAGATTCAGCGTCCCCTGCTGGGCGATACGCCAGAGGATGAACGCAGAGGCACCGCCGATCTCGGACAGGCTGCGCGCCCGCCCCTTGATGTTCCACTTGCTCCGGACTCTCACGTGCGTCTCCCGCCAATCCGCCAGCCGGGATCCCGCTTGTGGCGACACCCGGTGCGCCATGCTAGCATGATCAAACCGGTGATTTCAGCAAGGGAAAACCGTGAAAAACCCATGCATCCCGACGCCAGCATCCACCCCGGCGGGCAGCGGCACGATCCGTCCCGCGCTGGATGCCGTGCGCACCAACTGCCTGATCACCGATGCCCGCCATGCCACACGCTACACGCTGTGTGTATATCTGCTGAAGATGCGCGAATTCTACCGCTGGGAACAACAGCTGCCGTTCGGTGCATCCCTGCCCCAGGATGAACTGTCGGACTGGCTGAGCGCGCGGGAGGCCCGCTGGGAGCAGGTCGAACACCAGGAGTTCCTGCCGGTTCCGATCAACGGCCGGAGCTTCGACCCGTTCGATGCACCGGCCATCAATGCCGCGCTCAACCCGCTCGGCTATGTGTACAGCAGCGGCTACGGGCACGGACTGAAGCCTGTCTTTTTCCTCGGCAAGCTGGAGCAACGCAGGCAATCCAGCGAGTACACGCTGCTGGTATCCGGTTACGAACTGGCGCGCGATCTGTCCGCGCCACCTGCCATGAGCACCGACAACACCATCTTCATCCGGCGCGAATCACTGCGCCGCATGCTGTGGGAACGCCTGGAGGAATGGCGCTGGAACCGCCCTGACAATGCCATGAAACGCGCGCTCGAATGCTATGACTTCGAGCACCGGCCCGAGGCGGCGCTCGATGCCATGACGGATACCGAACTGGAAAGCGTGCTGTTGCACGAGATCGGCGAGGTGCAGGCAGGCAGGCTGCTCGGGCCGGACTGGGAGGAGCTGCTTGCCGCGCTCGATCACAGCAAGGCGGAAATCATGTTGCGCGCGGTACGGGACCACCTGGCCGACGCACTCTCCACGCTGCCGGCACTGCTGGAACAGATCAATCCCGCCGCACTGCATTTTTACGTGGCCAACCTCTCCGCGATGCGCAAGGAACTGTTTCCGGGACTGGTGAGCGCCTACGAAGTCTGGCGGGCCACCGGTTCCGTCCGGGAGCTGCACCAGGCGGCATCCCGCGCGGCCGCGCACTGGAACGCCCTTGCCCTCCGCCTGCTGGACCAGTACCGGCAGGACCGGAAACCGGACGCCGGGCGACTGGTCCGGCTGATCGAATGCAGCCCCCTGTAGCCGGGTCAGCGGACAGGCGCGGATGAACGGGCACGACACCACTCCCGCCAGCCCCCTGCAGTCGATCCGCGAGGTACGGCCGCACACCTTCATCTTCGAAAAACCGCGCGCGCTGTCGCTCGACATCTGCGCCGAAATGCTGCGCCGCTTCGAGCAACACCGGGAGGAACAGTATCCAGGCCGCATCGGCCAGAGCGCGCAGGAAGACTTCAGCATGAAGCGTTCCACCGACCTCGTGGTCAGTGGCAAACCACACTGGCAGGACATCGACCGGGAACTGTTCCGCTCGCTCGGCAATGCCATCCGGGAATTCCGCGAGCACTACCCGTATTTCAGGGGACCGTTCAAGGACAGCGGCTACGCCATCCAGCGCACCGACCCCGGCGGCCACTACCACTGGCACATCGACGGCGGCAGCCACGAATTCAGCGCGCGTCAGCTTGTGGCGGTCTGGTACCTCAACGACGTGCCGGGACCCGGAGGCACCACCGACTTCCTCTACCAGGACGTGCGGGTACAACCGGAAGCGGGCAAACTGTTACTGTTCCCGCCGTTCTGGACCCACGAGCATCGGGGTGCAACCCTGCGGCAGGGGGTGAAATACATTGCAACCACCTGGGTCGTGTTTGCCTGAGCACGCACCCGTGCGGGTGATCGAACCTGTCACGGCAGAGGACTTCCGGCGCTACTATGACCTGCGCTGGAAGATCCTGCGCGCCCCGTGGGACCAGCCACGCGGCAGCGAGCGCGACGCCCGGGACGCACACAGCACGCACCTCATGCTGGTCGATGACGGACAGCGGCTGCTTGGTGTCGGCCGCCTGCATTTCAACACCATACGTGAGGCACAGATCCGCTACATGGCCGTCGACACCCCGCAGCAGCGCCAGGGCCTGGGCAGCCTGCTGCTGCGCGAACTGGAGAGTCGCGCGCGCAGCCTGGGCGCGGCGACGATCGTGCTGGATGCCCGGGAATCGGCACTGGGCTTTTACCGCAAGCACGGTTACCACCCCAACGGCACCGGGCACGTGCTGTTTCAGCGCATCGCACACCTGCGCATGTCGAAAAGTCTCGCCGCTGCCGGTCAGGGCAGGTAACCGGCGCGCCGCGCCAGTTCCCGCAGGCCGGCACGATCCGGGTAGCGGTTTCCCAGCTGTTCACGATACGCCTGCCAGTCCGCAAATTCGCCGGCCTCGTCCGGGTGGCTGCCGTGGCACCCGAGTACGGTGATCACGGCATCACCCACCTTCCAGGGCCCTGCGCCGCGCACCTCACCCTCGACCAGCACCATCCCGCGGGCGGGTTCCAGCCGGTCCCACCAGGTGCGGAAATACAGCAACCCCTGCGGGTGCCGGAAGCGTTCCACCATGACGTGCCTGCGCCCGTCCGGGTGGCGGATGAGCAACGGCGCGGTCATCGTGTACAGGTCGGCCATGCTGCCGGGCAAGGAACGGGGCGGGTCAGTCCATGACCAGCTCGGTTTCCAGCATCTCGCCGTTGGTATCGATGCGGATGCCGGTCACGCCGGGGACACGGGCAAGCACATAGGCGCACAGCAGCATCAGCAATTTCTTGTTGTCCTGGTGCATGGCGGTCAACATCCGGTCACCGACGATCTGGCAGCGCTGCTCGGCGTTCGGGTGATCGACCCAGTCGCGGCTCATCTGCCAGCCGTTGTCCATGTCGGCATCCAGCCTGTCGAAAAAGTCGGTTGCGTCGGTGACCAGTTCCCCCGGTACGTTGACCGGGTAGACCTGCTCCTGTACGACCACGTTCAGAATCATGATTACCGCTCCGGGTTTGGTTACACTGCGGTCCCATGGTACCGCAACCACCACTCCCGTGGCAGGATCAACGCCCATGCTGACACCCATTGCACAGGTGCTCGATGCACAACGGCTGCAGGCCGCCCGAAAGCTGATTGCCGCGGGGCGCTTTCAGGACGGGCGCGCCTCCGCGGGGATGGCCGCAAGGCGGGTCAAGCACAACGAGGAGCTTGCGCTTGAGGCGGGGCGCATGCGCGAGCTGAACAACCTGGTCATGGGCAGCCTCGTCCAGCACCCGCTGTACCGGAGCACCGCCCTGCCACTGAAAACCGCCACGCCCTATTACGCACGCTATGTGCCCGGCATGTCCTACGGTGACCACGTGGACGACCCGATCATGGGCCAGGGTGAAATCTACCGCTCCGACCTGTCCGTGACGATCTTTCTGAGCGATCCGGCTGACTACGACGGTGGCGAACTGTGTATCCGGACCCCGTTCGGGGAACAGCTCGTCAAGCTGCCGGCCGGGGACGCAGTGCTCTATCCCTCCTCCAGCATCCATCGGGTCGCGGAGGTAACCCGTGGAGAACGCCTCGTGGCGGTCAGCTGGATCCAGAGCCTGGTCCGCTCGCCCGAACAACGTGCGCTGCTGCACGAGCTCAACCAGGCGCGTGAAAAGCTGTTGCGGGACAATCCCGCGGATCCGGAAACCGCCCAAGTCAACCACGCGTACGTCAACCTGGTACGCATGTGGTCGGAGATCTGAACGCTCACGGCACGCGGGGCCCAATGGTGTGCGGTTCCGGTTACGGCGAATCGGCGTCTGCCGGTCCGACATTCATGCCGACCGAAAGCCGCAATGCCCGGCTCCGGCTGGCCGTCACCTCGTGCAGCACCGCGGGCGCAAACATCACCAGCTTGCCCGCCTGCGGACGGACCGTGATCCTCGCGTCGCCCGCGTACAGGACCAGCTCACCGGAACGTTCCGGCACGCGGATGTAGTAGGCCGCGGACAGCAGTTCGTCGTTTTCGTCGTGGTGGTGCAACGACGTGCGCTGGCCGTGTTCCATGGCATTGAACCAGAATCCCGCCCGCAGGGATTCCGCGGGCATCCCCAGCCACCGGCCGGCCTGCTGCCGGAACACGTCGAGCACCATGGCAATCTCGGGGATGTCCGCGAGCGCGACGTAGGTGTTTTCAAAGCGCCCGCCAACATGATGGGTCTGCGCGACCCGCCCGGCCGCGCACAGGGCGAGATAACGCGCATACAGGCACGCGTTGAGCGCGGTCGCATCCGGCAACTGGAATTCGCGGTACGGCATGCTGCTCACGTCTGGCCACGGTCCGGTGCCATATCCTGCCGGCCGGGAACCGCAGCGGCAACCCTGCCGCCTCCGGGGCGGTGATTGCCTGCAGCGGCGCGCACCGGGTGTCCGCCCTCCCGGTGCCATGGAACCTCTTCCGACCACGCGTCCGTTGCAATACAATTCCGGCCGAAACAAATCCCTACCCCAAGTTGAATCAGGAGCATGGCAATGGAAGTAAATGGCAAGAGCATCGAACTGGATGCGAACGGTAACCTCCAGGACCCGACCTTGTGGGACGAAGACGTCGCCAGGGCACTCGCCGCCAACGACAGCCTGGAGCTGACCCGGGAACACTTCGATGTACTGAATTATCTGCGTTCACAGTACTTTGACAACAACGGCGAACAGCCGATGGAACGCATGATCAACAAGGGTATGTCCGGGGTCTGGGGCAGAAAGGTCAGCAGCAAGGATCTCTATGCACTCTTTCCGGGCGCTCCCAGCAAGCAGGGTAATCGCATTGCTGGCCTGCCCTTTATCGCGCGCAAGGGCGGCTATTGAGCCGTTCGCAGCCATCTGAGCGGATCGGGACACACCCTTTCGGTTGAATGATGCGCTGCGCCCCCGGGAACCAGGAATACCGCCCACAAAAAAGCCGCACCTTCAGGGTGCGGCTTTTTTGTGGGCGGCGCCGGCGAGCCTAGCGGTGCGAACCTTTCTCCTCATGCGCCATGTCCAGCAGCTGATTGGCCAGCGCCATGTAGTCCTGGCGGAAATGGTACAGTTCGTGCCCCTCTTCCGGCACAAAGTAGTCCTTCATATCCACGCCGTGCGCATGTTCGTAATTAATGAATTTCTTCTGCATTTCCAGCATCTTCGCAATCAGGGCCTGCTTGTCGCTCATGATGTCCTCTCCGCTACGGATTACTTGTCAGGAATTCTCTGGTTGCCCGCCAATATAGCCGGATGTCCGGGGAGCGGACATATCCCGATTGGGCAAGCCGGTACCGGTGTTGGTCACGCGTGACCGCCGCTCGTGCAACGAACGCGGCCGCCATTGTGCCGCGGCCGGCCCGGAAGGCAACCCCCCGTCCGGGATAACCTGCTGGCAGCAGGGTTATTCCCTGGCATCGTTGACCGGCTTGATGCCCTTGTGCGGCAGAAACAGGCCGCAGCCGAAGGCGCGCCCGTCACCCAGCCCCGTCTGCTGCAACAGGACGGAGTGTTCCGGTGCAAGCTCCGCCACCATGAGGCTGCGGGTATGCACCGGCCCGTCCGGGAACTGCATGGTGTGGCTGATCCCACCCAGCATCTTGCGGGCCGGAATTCCCAGCGCCTGCAGCTCGCGGGCGCACCCCTGCAAAAACGCATCCTCATCCGCCGCCGGATCCGCGATCACGTAACGGGAAAACAGCGTGGAGAGGCTGCTCAGCAGGAACACCTCGGAATCACCGATGCGCAGCGCATGTCCCTCGATATCCAGCGCATTGCCGGTCAGCCGGCGTGCATCGTCGAGGCGCTGCCTGGGGACGCGCAGACGCAGGCGCGTACGCCGGGACAGGTGCAGTAGCTGGCGCTGCGAATCTTCCGGCCGGTACCAGCCATTCCCCGAGGCCGCCCCGTGAATCAGGTGCAATCCGGCATGCGGCTCGTCCACGAGCCAGGGCAACACTTCGAGCACCTGCGTGGACAGGGCATGCGCATGGTCCAGCGGCAGGGTCGGACACTGGATGCGAAACGCCAGATCCACCACGTCATCGGGGACGACGAATTCGGGCCGCTGATCTTTTTCCTCGTTCCAGTACATGTCTTAATCCGCTGTTGACTCAGGAATCCACCGCGTAGAACGCCGCCTCCAGACGGTCTTCCCAGTCCTCCGGGGTATCGTGAAACGGCGGTCGCACGTCCATCCGGAAATGGATCTCCCCGGCACGCGCGCGCTCGGAAACCGCCGCTTTCAGGGCCTCGAAGGAATCGATCTCGTGCTGCTGTATCAGCACCTCGCTCAACCAGAGCATGCCCGTTCTCCGTAACAGTCCGGACCGGCCACGGTGTCGTGGATGCGGTCGTGATAGCGCGCGCGGTACAGCACCCGCTGGTTGCTGCCCGCATCGACGAAGGCTTCACGCTTGTGCAATACATTATTGCAGATAATCCCCTGGCCTGCCCGCAGGTGACAGCGGATGTGCCAGGGGCTGCCGGTGTCCAGCAGGTCGTGCAGGAAGGCGACGGCCTGCCTGACCAGGGGGTCGTCCTTCCACACGATGCTGCGGGTACGCGCGGTATATCGCATATGGAGGGCGTGCGTGTGTTTTTCAAGCGAGAATACCGGTCCGGATTGCGCCGCCCGCAACTCGATGCCCTGTTCCAGGTTGGCCGGAATGGTCAGCACATCCGGCTGCATCAACACCCGGACAAATCCGGGATTTTCATCGCGCAGGCGGATGTAGGCAATTTCCGGGTCCAGGAACAGGTTAGCGCCACCGCTGGCCGCCTCGACGGCACAGTGCATCACGATACCGCGCACCTGCTCCCCGGGCGGGTTGTAATAGCCGTCGGTATGCCAGTTCAGCGGCTTGCTGGTGTACGGGATATAGTGGGTGCCAGCCTGTTCCGGCAGCACGGTAATCGTGGTGATGCTGTCTTCATCGGCGCGCAGGTTCATATCCAGATGTTCCAGGCCGAATTGCCGGCCCAGCGCACGGAGCGCCGCCTTGTCCACCGGCTCCCCGCTGACCTGGTACAATGCCATGTTGGCCTGGCGGCAGCGCTGCAGGATCGCGGCCCGTTCGGCGGGCGTCAGCCGGCGCGGATCCCGGAGCGGGACCAACAGGTCCCCGACAGTCCGGGGACAGGCGGCCAGCTTCCAGTCACGCCAGTCTCGATAGGCTGCCTCGTTCGACAGATCGAAGGGTTGGAACACACGGACCATGCACGGATCTCCACTCCGGGTGGCATTGCCGGATCGCAACGCGCTATAGTACGTGCCCCGCGCGGGGGGTACATACCCCGGGCGATACGGTCAGGATGCCGGATACCGCCTGCCGGGAGAGCCAGTCCCGGTCACGACCCACCTGCAATCCGTGCCCCGTCAAGTTGCCACCTGCCGGTGCACGCGATTAAGTGTGTGCCAGCATAAGGAAAAATTCAGGCCTCATAAAATCAGACAAACAGGTCCCGTAACTTGCGGAAATTAAATCATAAATTTTCCAATACCCCGTTCGGGATACAGGCCCGTTATAGCGGCACCCCATGGGTAGGATATGTTCAATGCACCACCCTACCTACAATTTCGGTAATCACCAGTTATGTTGTCAGAAGATCGTGATAACCGACTGATTTACTGGTTGCCAGGCAGGCAACAACGCGCGCTGTAATTCAGTTTCACTTTAGATGGTGTAAGCAGAGAACAAACCAGGAGATCATTGCCATGGCCAAGAACCACTATCCCACTCCCATGCTGGATGAACTGGAGCACGGCCCCTGGCCCAGTTTCATCAGTGGCATCAAGCGACTGCGTGACGAGCACCCGGACGGACGCATCAATTCCGTTGCCAACGGCCTGCTGGGGCAGCTGGAACACTCCTATGAAACCCGCAAGGGCTACTGGAAAGGCGGTACCGTCAGTGTCTACGGCTATGGCGGCGGTATCATCCCGCGCTTCTCCGAAGTCGGCCAGGCCTTCCCGGAATCGAAGGAATTCCACACCCTGCGCGTGCAGCCGCCGGCCGGTAACTTCTACTCCACCGACATGCTGCGCCAGCTGGGCGAAAGCTGGGAAAAGTGGGGTTCCGGACTGGTGACCTTCCACGGCCAGACCGGCAACATCATGTTCATCGGCGCCACCACGGAAAACACCCAGCACTTCTTCGACGAGATCAACGAGTACGGCTGGGACCTCGGCG
>CAYUFA010000045.1:0-20779 GCA_964443845.1 uncultured Ectothiorhodospiraceae bacterium | reverse complement strand
CACAACCCGCAATCCGGGTTGTGTAATTCCGCGTGGCAGTTGGAGCACAGTAACCGGCATTTGCCAGCCTCTTCCAGCACGGCACTCCACTCCCTGTTCGACAGAGACCTCAGGTCGAGCTGGAACAATTTTGTATCCGGGTCATTGTGATGAAATTCCAGCGCCGCGAAGTTCTTCCGGTAGCCACACATCTCGCACCTGGCCCCCTTGTGCAGGATCAACTGCACCTTGCGCCTTCTGCCCCCGAGCTGCTGAGCTTCATAGCTTTGCAGGACATTGTTGTTACACCGGTTCTTGCATTGCCTGGAACAGAATTTCTGCTGTTTTCCGACGAGTGCCCTGCCGCACTGAACACACGTTTTCATGTTCTTCATTGTAAGTTATGATAATTTTCATCATCAATTATTCCTTGTAATCATTCGTCTAAACCTTGCTAGAATGTCGCACTTCGGGCCTGTAGCTCAGTTGGTTAGAGCAGGGGACTCATCGAAATGGTGCGTTCATGCCGAAAGGCATGAAATGAACGGGATGAATTCAGGGAAACCTTAGCAGCGAGGCTGATGGCAACCCTGAGCCAAGCCGGAGGTACACCTCCGGAAGGTGCAGAGACTACCTGGGGACTTCAGTGTCCTTAATCACAGGCTAGAGCGTCCCGCGCCCTAACAGTCATGCTGAGGGCGATGAGATAGTCCGCTCCTGGCAGAAATGCCAGGCTACAGCGAATCCCTTGGTCGAAGGTTCGAGTCCTTCCGGGCCCACCACTATTCAATGGGTGCATTCCGGTCACACCGGTAGCACATTATTCCGGGGACATGGGTAATACTTTTGGCGCGAAGGGGTTGTGACCCACGGGCTCCACCCGGTTTCGTCCTGATCGAAAAAGCCCGGATCAAGATCCATAAGGCTGACAAGCCAGACCTGGTCAGCGACCTCCCGGATGCCGGCATTTCGATGGTAGGCAAAAAATATTACAGGCCAGTGTAGACAATGGCAGCCAGGACAAGGTTGAACCGCAACGGAAGGGTGATCAGTTCAGCGGGCAGGGAACCCCTCTCAGGCATGCCAGCGTCCTGTATTCGAATGAATCTCCCGAGAGTGGCAATTCTGGCTGACATCTGAGCCAATTCAGGACTGCAGACTCGGGCCAATCACCGGAATTCATGGAGAGATCGTCATGACATTCACACAATCAATCTCTGCATGCTTTGCCAAGTATGCAGATTTTAATGGTCGAGCCAAAAGGCCTGAATATTGGTGGTTCTTTCTGTTTCTCTTCTTGTTGGGCGCGGCAACCGGCATTGTCAGCCAGACACTCAACGCCGTCGTCGGGCTGGCCACGTTACTACCATCACTGGCCGTCGGCGCACGTCGCTTGCATGACACCAATCGGAGCGGCTGGTGGCAACTGCTCTGGATCATTCCCCTTATCGGGTGGATCGTGGTGATTGTATTTCTTGCCCAGGAAGGAGAGCCAGCCGAGAACCAGTTCGGGAAGGTGCCTTCAGACAGCTGAACAGCCCCGAGATAATCCCACCGGAGTCCGCGCCACAAGTCCCGGCCAAGGCACTTGTTACCTGCGTTATAAGAATGCCAACAAGCGGTTACGTTTCTTATACTTTCTTCAATAATTACAGTTAGTTAGTGTTCCTCATAATCCCCTGGTCCCGGGTTCGAGTCCTGGCGGGTCCACCATCTATCATAAAATTCATGGCCTTATGGCATCCGGATCAAGGGGTCATGGTCCCTTGGTGTGGGGCATGGGGGTGATGGATGGCGAATCCAGGGTTTGCCGGGCCGGGATGCCGAGGCTCGGGGACCAGGGTGGGCCTGCTCAGCAGACGTCTACGGATGAAGGCACCATGGGTGCCACCACTCGAGATGATTGCCTGCCGACCTTTCCACGTAGCATCCCACACCGCGCCCGCGACGTTTGTCCACCGGCCATGCCGGCAACCACTGAGGTCAGCTTGCTATACTCGCCATTGTTCTACAGGCGGGAGTGGTATTCATCATGGTGATGATCAAACTGGAAGACAACCTGAAGCTGGGTATACCGGAAATTGATTCCCAGCACGAGACAATGGTCAGTCTGGTCAACCAGCTCCACGAAACCATGCTGCAAGGAGCAGACAAGGCAGCCCTGGATGGAATCCTGGCGCAGCTGCTGGAGCACACACAGGCCCACTTTGCCTATGAAGAGGAGTTGATGTCCCGGTACAACTATCCGGAATACGAGGCGCATAAGTCAGAACACAACAGGCTTGTCCAGCAGTTGCTGGATCTTATGGCACGCTATAAAAAGGGGGACCTTCTGCTCTCCTTCGCCGTCGCTATCGAACTCAAAGGTTGGGCAGTAGTGCATATCGAGAAGCTGGATCTACCACTGGGTGCTTTTCTGAATAACCAGAAGATAATCGAAACGACGCCGGGCTAGTTCCTGATCTTCCAGGTTGCAGATTTGCACGCCCGGTTGACGCACATGAACGGCATTTGCATTCGATCACTATCCCGACTTTTCCCGTATTACCCGGGATCACCAGGTTCGAGTCCTGGCGGGCCCACCATCTCTCACAGCATTCATGGTGTTATGGCGCCGGGGCCAGGGGACTCCGATCCCCTGGTGCTATCCAGCGCGTGACACATCAGCGGTCCCTCGCATCCGCCCGACCCGGAATGGCGCGCTCACCGGATGGCCTGTCTCCGCCGAAATATCGGACCACCCGAAACCCGCTGCAAAACTCCAGCCATGCGGGCAAGCAAGGGCGGGGGTTACCCTCAGCTGGCTGATCCGCCAGCTTTGCGAGGTGCGGCAATTTCCCTGTGCCACCGCTTGCGCAGCTCCTTGACAGCCTCTTTGGGCTTGCCATCAGCGGTGTACAGCCCCCAGTAACCCTCCTCGGGATGCGAGCCGAATTCATGCCGCGCATTCTCTTCCTTCCAGTCGTGATCGAATGCCTCGAAATAGGCAAATCCCAGGCCCGGTGCTGGCGGCAACCGCTGCAACAGGCTGACCCAGAACTCTGCCTGTGCTGCCGGTGTGAAGCGAGAACCCGGCGGGCCACTGGGCAGGCCCGTCTCCTTGATCAATACGGGTTTGTCCGTCTTTGCCGACAGCAAACCGGCTACGCGCACAACAAAGTCAACTGCCTGTGCAGTCGTTGCCCGGTCGAACCACGGCTGAAACAGCGGATGCACACCGGGTAGCAGAAAATCCTGGACCGCGAGAAAGTCGGGCGGATCGTCGTTGAGGTAATAGTAAAAGGGTTCAGATGTGGTGATCGCCACCCCGGGCAGGGCGGCGCGCAGATGCTGTATTGATGAACGCAACACGGGCCATTGCTGACGTTTGGCCAGCAGTGTCTCGTTGCCCACCGAGACACCCAGGATCAGTTGCGGATAGGCGTTGACAAGCCGCTTTACGTTATCGATTTCGCGTTCCGACAGCGGGTCCCAGATCCCGAGAATCACCGCCCGGTAGCCGAGTGCGTCCGCGATACCAGGAACCTCCTCCAGTCCGTCCGCACAGGAGTAGGTAATCAGCCCCTGAAAGTCCTTCCGCAGCAGAGTCAGGTCCTTGCGGATGCGTTCCCGCGAGGCCGCGTGTACCCGGCCGGAGACGATACTCAGGTCGGTAGGGGTATACGCAACGAAGCGCAGCGAACCGATGGCTGCGCGCACACGGTCCGCGCGGTCTTTCGAATCCGGCTGCGCCTGAAGGCTCAATGGAGCAAGCATGGCAAGGGCCAGCAAGAGCCCGCTCGCCACATAAACCCGCAACCTGTCAAGCTCGTTCAACAACCTGCACCCGGAACCGAATCGCTCCGGGACCTCCGGAGACACGCTTGCCGGAGTCAGGCCACCCGGGACGACTCCGGCCCGTTGCGGATGACACCTGGTCGTTCCCTGCTGGCGCAGGGTTTCCGATGGCTCCAGCAGCCTGGCATGCCCGCGGCAGCGAAAAACGAGACTGCTGAGCGCGGCCATTATCCGGAGAGGCTTATCGGAGTACTGCGGCAAAATACAGACCTCAGCGATGGCCCTTCATCAAACGCAGCAACGCGATGGAACGGCCCTGCAGGGGATAGCTTTCACCGGTATTGAAGGTGCGACGGTCAGGGCGTTTGCCCTGCACATAGCAGGTGTCAATCTCGACACCCCAGCGCGCAATGCCCACCTGTCCCGGCATGCGAAACATGATTGCTGTCTCGTTCGCATTGAGCAGAAACAGGTAGGTATTGTCGTAAATCCTGTTGCCGTGCTCATCGTGTTCCTCGATGGCATCGCCATGCAGAAGCAGACCCAGGCAACGCGCCTGGTAAATATTCCATTCCTTGTCCGTCATTTCCTCACCATCCGGGCGCAACCACAGGATGTCCTTGACATTCGCACCCTTGATGTGTCGCCCCTGAAAGTAATGCCGCCGACGGAACACCGGATGGTCTTTTCTCAGCTGAATAACACTGCATACGAACTCCATTAATTCGCGATCATCACTGTCGAGCTCCCAGTGAACCCAGCTGATCCCGTTGTCCTGGCAATAGGCATTATTATTGCCGTTCTGGGTACGCCCCATTTCATCACCCGCCAGCAACATGGGCACACCCTGTGAAAGCAGCAGGGTAGTAAGAAAGTTCCGTTTCTGCTGCCTGCGGGCATTGTTGATATTCTTGTTTCTTGTTTCGGGACCTTCCTCTCCCATGTTCCAGCTCAGGTTGTTGTTCTCGCCGTCACGATTTTCTTCCAGATTCGCGAGATTGTGCTTGTCGTTGTAACTGACCAGATCGGTCAGCGTGAACCCATCGTGGCAAGTAACAAAATTGATGCTCGCATAGGGGCGTCGTCCGCTCTGCTCATACAGGTCACTGGAACCGGTAAGGCGATAGGCCAGCTCACCGATCAGGCTGCCTTCCCCTTTCCAGTAGGCGCGGATGCTGTCCCGATAGCGGTTGTTCCACTCGGCCCACCCGACCGGAAAGTTGCCGACCTGATATCCGCCTTCTCCCAGGTCCCAGGGCTCGGCAATCAGTTTCACACGGGAAAGAACAGGATCCTGGTGAACGATGTCGAGAAACGCACCGAACCTCTCGACGGCGTGCTGCCCGCGTGCGAGGGTGGGTGCCAGATCAAACCGGAAGCCATCGACATGCATCTCCTGCACCCAGTAACGCAGGCTGTCCATGATCAGCTGCAATACCCGTGGGTGCATCATGTTCAAGGTGTTACCACAACCGGTGTAGTCCATGTAATAGCGGGGCTGGTCGCCGACCAGGCGGTAATAGGCGACGTTATCGATTCCGCGGAAGCACAGCGTGGGCCCCAGGTGGTTGCCTTCCCCTGTATGGTTGTAGACAACATCCAGAATGACCTCGATGCCATTGGAGTGCAGCCGCTTCACGAGTGTCTTGAACTCGTTGACATCCCCGCTCGCGGAATAGCCTGCGTGGGGCGCGAAGAAGCCGATTGAATTGTAGCCCCAGTAGTTACTCAGCCCGTTCTCAGCCAGCAGACGGTCACTGACAAAACTGTGCACGGGCATTAACTCCACGGCGGTGATCCCCAGCTGCTTGAGATGCCGGATGACCGGCTCGGTGGCCAGGCCGGCGTACGTTCCCCGGTAGCGTTGGGGCACGTCCGGATGCTGGATGGTAAATCCCCTGACATGCAGCTCGTAGATGATGGTATCGTGCCAGGGTATACGCAGTGGCTGGTCGTCCCCCCACGTAAACGCCGTATCGATCACCCGTGACTTGGGAACACCGTGTCCACTGTTGCGCGGATCGGGATGCAGGTCTTCCGCCCTGTTGCCAATGGTGTAGCCATACAGGGCATCATTCCAGCGCACCTGGCCAACGATGTCCCTGGCATACGGGTCGAGCAGCAGCTTGTTGGAATTGAAGCGGTATCCCCTGAGCGGATCATAGGGGCCATGGACCCGGTATCCGTACAGCTGCCCCGGCCTGGCTTCCGGCAGGTAACAATGCCAGACCTGGTCGGTTTGCCACTGCATACTGATGCGGGTGATCTCGCGGCGACCACGCTGATCAAACAGGCACAGTTCCACCTTTTCAGCGTGTTCGGAAAACAGTGCAAAATTTACACCTTCACCATCCCAGCTGGCGCCGAGCGGAAAGGGCTGCCCTGGCCAGACGGTCGTTAACGCACCATTCATACACCATGTTCCGGTTGCAGCACGATGGCAGCCAGTGGCGGGAGAGTGAGACTGATCGAACAGGGCCTGTTCATCCAGGGAAGTTCGTCCGCGCTCAGCGCACCGCCGCCATTCCCCATATTGCTGCCGGCGAAGAACGCCGAGTCCGAATTGAAGATTTCGCGGTATCGACCAGACTCCGGCACGCCGATGCGATAGCCATGATGTGGCTGCGGGGTCAGATTGATGACCACAATCACAAACTGGTTGTCGCCATGGCGCACGAAACTGAGTACGGAGTTGTCTGCATCATTGCATTCCAGCCATTCGAAGCCACGCCATTCGAATTCGTACTGATGCAATGCAGGCAGGTCCCTGTACAGCCCGTTGAGTTGCTTTACCAGACGCTGTATCCCCTGGTGATAGGGATATTCAAGCACATACCAGTCGAGCGTCTGGGCGCTTTGCCATTCCTGACCCTGACCGAATTCCGTACCCATGAACAGCAGTTTCTTCCCCGGGTGGCAGAACATGTAGGTATACAGGGCCCGCAGGTTGGCAAAACGTTGCCACTCGTCGCCGGGCATCTTGTTGACCATGGATTGTTTGCCGTGCACCACCTCATCATGTGAGAACGGCAACATGAAGTTCTCGGTAAATGCATACAGCATGCTGAATGTCAGTTTTCCGTGATGGTAACGCCGGTAAAGCGGATCTTCGCTCATGTATTCCAGTGTGTCGTTCATCCAGCCCATGTTCCACTTCATGTCGAAGCCAAGGCCGCCCGCCCAGGTGGGATGGCTGACCTGTGGCCAGGATGTTGATTCCTCGGCGACCATGAGAATACCGGGCTGTTCCTCATGCACCGCGACATTGAGTTCTCGCAGGAAATCCAGTGCTTCCAGATTCTCCCGTCCCCCGTGCCTGTTCGGGATCCATTCACCTTCCTTCCGCGAGTAGTCCAGATAGAGGATGGACGCCACGGCATCCACCCGCAAACCGTCGAGGTGCATCTCCTCCAGCCAGAACACGGCACTGGACAGAAGGAAGTTCTTCACCTCGTTACGGCCGAAGTTGTAGACGAGTGTCGACCAGTCGAGATGTTCACCGAGTCGCGGGTCGGCATGTTCATAGAGAGGGGTACCGTCGAACCTGGCAAGACCATGCGCGTCCTTCGGAAAGTGTGCCGGAACCCAGTCGAGCAGGATTCCGATTCCTTTCCGGTGACAGAAATCGACAAAATAGCGGAAATCGTCAGCTGTACCGTAACGACTGGTTGGTGCGAAGTAACCGGTGGCCTGGTAACCCCAGGAGGGATCGTAGGGATGCTCGGTAACGGGCAACAACTCGATGTGCGTGAAACCCATTTCACTGACATAGTTGACCAGTCTTTCCGCCAGTTGCCGGTAGGAAAGAAACTCTCCCTCAGGGCCACGTTGCCAGGACCCCATGTGCACCTCGTATACCGACATGGGTGCATGCTGCCAGTCCAGTGACCGACGGCGATCCATCCATGCCTTGTCATCCCACGCATAGTGTGTGGGACTGGTAATGATCGACGCCGTGCGTGGTCTTACCTCATATGCCTGGGCATACGGGTCCGATTTCAACAGGATCTCTCCGCTGTCGCGGTTGCGGATCTCGAACTTGTAGAGGTTGCCGGCCTCCAGGTCGGGGATGAACAGCTCCCAGACACCACTGCCACCGCGCACCCGCATCGGATGCCGCCGTCCATCCCACTGGTTGAAATCGCCCACCACGCTCACACGTTCCGCATTCGGTGCCCAGACCGCAAACAGGATGCCCGTCACCTCATCAATCGCATGCACGTGGGCGCCCAGAATGCGGTAGGCATGACGATGCCTGCCTTCGCTGAACAGGTGCAGATCGAAGTCCTGGATTTGATGCGGAAAGCTGTAGGGATCATGCGCAACGTGCTCGTGCTGCGCCGAATCCAGCCAGATCAGGTGGTAGCGATCGGGTACCGTCCCTGGCGCACCGCGCCATTCGAAAAGATCTGTGTCGGGAATACGTTCCATGCGGACGTTTCCTTCTGCGATCGTGACCTCACCTGCTTGCGGAATGAAGACACGTATCACATCAAGGTCCTGCTCCCTGTGTTTGCCCAGCACACTGAACGGGTCATGGTGACGCGCCTGGGATATCCGTTCAAGTTCATGCCCCGGAATGTTGCTTTGCATAATCGTTCCTCAAGTACGATTCGAATCATAGGCGAAGTATCAACGATTCCCCCCCTGATCGGAAAGGTGGTTCGGGCCAACTCGGGATGTTCTCCGGATGTGACGGGCGGCAAGGGTTACGGGTTTCCCGCTTCCCGGGCTGTCAGAAACACGACACCGGCCGGCCCGCCAAGACCGCGTACTGAACCGGCGACTGAAAACCGGCGTTTTACATTGCGGCACATGGCAATACAGGTGGTGTCAGGTGCGCCGGACGCCCCGGCTGATCCGCGACTGAACGCAGGGTCCTGACAGGCTGCAGCGTCACCGGACCACAAACCGGCAGATGCCGGTTTCCACGCGCGGCTCCACGGCATTTCCAGGAATTACCGCTCTCCGGAGGCTGATCCGGACCCGTTCTCAGCGACAGGGCTTACCTGCACACAACCAGCAACGGACTGTGCGACGGCAATCGAGGCATCAGCGCTGCCAGATATACCGGGCTCCCCGTGTGGATCCGTTTGGTATGGAACAGCAATCATGCCACGCGAGCGCCGCCCGACTGCCGGTGGCGCATGCCCTGCAGCGTCGGTCTGCGCCGCATTATGCGCCGGATCGTTGCCCGCATGCCCAGCACCAGCAGGAGCCACCAGGCACCTGCCTTCCTGCAGGTGACCGCACCCGTTGCCAGTGAACAGCCACCGCCACCGCCGCCACCGCCGGCATTGGAGTTGGGGATCTGCACGGCCGGTGCGGCAGCAAAATAGATGATGCCGTTCTTGCGACGATCCCGGTCACCGCGTCCACCGTCCACCAGGTGCAGGGTCATGGTATTCATGCTCTGTTGCATGCCGGTACCGGTTGCCGCGTCATCGGTGAATTCGTACCAGTGCTCCGCCAGGCTGCCCGTATCCGGTCCGAGCGCGAACAGGCGGTCTGCCGGTGTGGCCACCGGCAGGGTCAGCATCACGTCCGCGCTACCGCCGGGAATGACATTGCTGACCGAGAATTCCAGGAATCCGGATGGAAAATTGAAATTGCTCAAGGGAACCGGGCTCGCCCGCACGAACAGGCGGTTGCCGTTGCTCTCGTGCACTCCACCGAGTTCCAGCTCCGGATTCACGGTTTCCAGCGTCAGGTAATCCCCGTTCCCGTCGGGCAACGACGCCACGTTGGTCTGTACATCGTCCTGTGTTCCGTCGCCGTTGCCATCCCCGGCGTTGTTCAGTGGATCGCTCTCCACACTGTCGTTCACTCCGTCACAATCGCTGTCCGCCAGCGAAGCCGCGGCAACACTGCTGGCCGGACCACCCGGCGCAACCTCGATGACCCCGTTTTGCGTCATATCGGCATCACCCGCACCACCGTCGACCAGGCTCAGCGTCACCACGTTTGCGTTGACGGTTATACCGGTGAACGGAAACCAGTGGTCGTTGGTGCTGCCGGGTTGCGGTCCGTACATCCAGTAGCTGTCCGGCGCCTGGCCGGCCGGCAGGGTCACATCGACATCGATGCCAGTCCCTGCCGCCACGGACACGTCGAATGCAACCAGGCCATTGGCCAGGTCAACACCATTGAGTACACATTCACGTATGGGCGGCCTGGACAAAATAAAGGTTCTGCCGAGCACCTGGAAGGAATGCAGGGGGTTGGCCGCCGATGGTGTGGCAACCTCGATTTCGGCCGCGGGGTCATCCGCCTCCGGTGACGAAGCGACGTTTGCCGCGCCGGCACCGACCGACTCGTGCGCGTCCACCGCGCCATCCCCGTCCGCGTCCACACCGATGGTGATGACGTTGACCATGGTATCCAGGTTGATCTGCTGCTGGTAATCCACTACCGGCATGTTGGCGAACAGCCCGCATAGCGGCGCGCTATAGACGCTTGCACAGTTGGCAAGCAGACCCAGCGAAAATATATCGTCCACCACATCCATGCCGTTGGTGACTTCCCCGAACACGGTGAAACCGCCGTTCGAGGCATCGAGGTTGGCGGAATTGTCGGCCAGGTTGATGAACCATTCATTGGTGGCACTGTCCGGATCGCCGTTCAACTTGGCCATGGCCAGGGTGGCACGTACGTTCGACCTGCCGAACTGGTTCTGCAAGGGCGGGTTGATGGTCTGAATCTTCTGGATACCGCCGGTCAGAAAGGTTCCCTGGGATGGGTCGTCATACCAGCCGCCGGTCTGCAGCACGAACGGTGTGCCGTTCGCATCCTCCACGGAGCGGTGAAACAGCATCCCGTCATAGGCCCCGGCATTGACATAGTCCATGAAATTCGCGACGGTCTCGTTCGGGTCCGACGGCAGACTGTCAAACAGTGTCAGGTCCAGTGCCCCAAGGTCGGTCTGCACCCGGACCGAGGTCTGGGCAGGTGTCAGTGCGGGTAGCAGCGCCATCAGCAAGACCACAGCTGTGATCCCCGATCTGCGGTAACGAATGCGATTCCTGTCGATTCTCATTGGCAATGCCTGTTCGGGTTCTTGCAGCAGGGATGGCGCCGGCAGGTTCAATCGGCCAGCAGAGAATACAGCAGCCCACCGGCCGCGTGTATCCTGCCGCCCTTACCACCCGGCCGATGGCCGGCGCAGGCGCGGCGTGCGGCGGCGGACGCCGACCCCCCCGGACAGCTAACCTCATGGGCGATCAACACTTTTTCCCCGCCATCCCGGCAGCTTCAGTAATCAACTGAATTTTATACGAAAACAACACAAGTCATACTAAAGAATCCGGCCGTTCCTGTCGATGCTACTGGAACACACCGAAGCAACCCGGATGGCGATAACCTTCGATGCGTCCTGCCGCACAAGAAGGAAAACAAGGAACACAGAATTCCCGCGCATGTATGATGAACTGACACCAGACCAGCACGGCCCGCAGCACGCAGAATACCCGTCTGCACCGGAACATGGTGAACGGCGTGCCATCGACCGCTGGATGTACCGTGCCGACCAGATCCGCCTGCGCCAGCAGCAGCTGCGTATCGAGCTGATCGCCAGCCTTCTGGTCGCGGGTCTGATGACCTTTGTGTTCTGGGGGATCGTTCCGCACACCCTGCTCATCCTGTGGTGCGTGGCGGTCACCGCCTCCGTGGGCGGACGGTCCATGTTCCTCGCGATCAGCGCCAACCCCGACACCCGTGACGATGCCAGCCCCTGGGATCATCAACAACTGGTCGGTGCCGTGCTGACCGGCATGGCGTGGGGCGCCCTCGGTGTCATGGCTACTCTGTACGGTAACCTGCTGCACGTGATCATCACACAGACCGTGCTGGCAGGCATGTCGCTCCCGGTCTACAGCTCCATGCAGTCGTCACCAAAATCCGTCGCGGCCTTCGTGATCCCCGCGCTGGCACCGGTGACGGCGTGGCTTGCCTGGTCCGACGGCATCGTCCCCCTGGCGCTGTGCAGCCTGTCCGTGCTTTTCATCGCCGCCATGGTTTTCTCCTCGATCAAAATGCGTGAAGTGCTGTTCAAGGCATTCAACCTGAGCACACACAACACCGAGCTGATCAAGAAACTGATTGCCACGCGCGAATCCGCTGAAAACGCTAAACAGTTCGCCGAACGCGTGAATGTAAAACTGCAGATGGAAATCCTGGAGCGCGAACGCGCGGAAGAAAAGATCCGCGCATCCGAGCAACGCATGACGGCGATTTTCGACAGCATGCAGGACAGCATTTACCAGACCGACGTGGAAGGCAAGATCGAATGGGTGTCACCGTCGGTCAAGCAACTGCTCGGTTACGATGTCGAGGAAATGCTGGAGCGCAACATCAGGGAATTCTACCTGTACGAGGAGGAGCACCTGTTGCTGAAACGGGAGCTCGCCGCCAACGGCGGGCAGCTGCAACACTTCGAGGCCAGGCTGGTCCACAAGAACGGTTCCCAGATATGGATTTCCGAGAATTCCCATTTTCGCCATGATATCAGTGCCAACATCATCGGCATCGAGGGCACCATGCGCGACACCACCGCGTTGCACCTTGCCCGCGATGCTCTGCAGCAGGAGAAGGAGCGCGCACAGGTGACCCTGGGGTCGATCGGTGACGGCGTGATCACCACGGACCTGATGGGCAACGTCGAATACATGAATACCGTGGCCGAACAGTCGACCGGCTGGAAAGTCGATGACGCGCGCGGCAAGCCCATCCTGCGGGTGTTCCGCCTCATCGACGAGAAAAACCTGGAACCCCCGCCCGACCCGGTGTCGATATGCCTGCAGAAAAGCAAGAGCATCACCCTGGCCGGGCAACTGCTGCTGGTGCACCGCTTCCGCAACCAGCGCCTTTCGATCGAACTCAATGCCTCACCGATCCGGGATTCTGCCTCGGACGTTACCGGCGTGGTGCTGGTATTTCACGACGTCACGGAGTTGCGCGGCCTGGCGCGCAAGATGTCCTACCAGGCGACCCACGATTCCCTTACCGGCCTGATCAACCGGCGTGAATTCGAGAATCGCCTGAACATCGCGATCGACAGGACGCGCAAGACCGGTGCGTACTACGCACTTTGCTATCTCGACCTGGACAATTTCAAGGTGGTGAACGATACCAGCGGACACATCGCCGGTGACGAACTGCTCAAGCAACTGACCATCCGGCTGCGCATGGAACTGCGTGACTCCGATATCTTCGCACGGCTGGGCGGCGATGAATTCGGCATCCTGCTGGAAAGTTATTCCATCGACGAAGCCACGCTGACCGCCGAGGCGATCCGGCACGTGGTGGAGAACTTCCGCTTTGTCTGGGACAACACCTTCTTCCGCATCGGGGTCAGCATCGGCCTGGTACCGATCACGGAGTGCACTGGCACGATGACGGAGATTCTCAGCGCGGCCGACACCGCCTGTTACGTGGCCAAGGAGAACGGCCGCAACCGCATCCACATCTACGAACCGAACGACGAGGCCGTGGCCGAGCGGCACGGCCAGATGCAATGGGTGCAGCGGATCCAGAACGTGCTCGAGGAGAATCGCTTCCGGCTGTTTTTCCAGCCCATCGCCAGACTGCGCCTCGAACCCGGGGAGACCAACAGGACACACGGGGAAGTGCTGGTACGCATGCTGGACGAAAACAACCGCCTGATCGGCCCGGGCTCGTTCATTCCCGCGGCGGAACGCTACCTGCTGATGCCGGCCATCGATCGCTGGGTGATTACCAACACCTTCCGTATGCTGACCCTGGACAGGAGCCGGGTCGAAAAGACCGTCAGTACCTGCTGCATCAACCTGTCCGGACAGTCGCTTTCCGACGAGCGCTTCGGTGATTTCCTGATGAGCGAAATCCGCGACAGCGGGGTATCGCCCGAACTGATCTGTTTCGAGATCACCGAGACCGCCGTGATCGCGAACCTGAGCCATGCCTCACGCTTCATTTCCACGTTCCGCAACATGGGCTGCCGGTTTGCGCTGGATGATTTCGGGGTGGGACTCAGCTCGTTCGGGTATCTCAAGCACCTGGCGGTGGACTATCTGAAGCTGGACGGTTGCTTCGTGCAGAACATGGTAGCCGACAATATCGACCGGGCGATGGTGGAAGCCATCAACCAGATCGGCCATACCATGGATATCCGCACGATCGCCGAATTCGTGGAAAACGAACAGACGCTGGTTGCAATCCGCCACATCGGCGTGGACTACGCCCAGGGTTACTACATTTCCAAACCGGTCCCGATCGAGATCGGCCTGCACAGCGAGCCGCTGGATTACACCGCCCGGGACGGCGATTCCCCGTTTATCCAGTCCGCATCCTGAGTGCCGCTATTTCTTTTGCCCGGCCTCGATGTGATCCAGTTCCGTATCCATCTCGGCATCCGACATCGGCTTGTAATCACCGCTCGCTGCGGCGGCTTCCTCCCTTGCTGCCTGCGACTGGCGCAGGAACCAGCCGGAAAAGTACAGCCCCAGTTCGAACAGCAGCAGCATGGGTACCGCCAGCAGGGTCTGCGAGATCACGTCGGGAGGTGTCAGGGCCGCGCCGATCACGAATGCCGTTACGATGATGTACGGGCGCTTTTCCCGCAGTGATTGCCGGCTGACCACTCCCGTCCACACCAGCAGCACGGTCACGACGGGGATTTCGAATGCGGCCCCGAACGCGATGAACATGGTCAGGGTGAAATCCAGGTAGCGGCTGATATCGGTCATGACCGATACCCCGTCCGGCGCCGTGTTGGCAAAAAACCGGAACACCAGCGGGAACACCACGAAATACGCGAATGCCGCACCGAGATAGAAAAGTACCGTGCTGGACACCAGCAGCGGCATGACCAGGCGCCGCTCGTGCCGGTACAGGCCGGGCGCGATGAACGACCACACCTGGTAGAGAATCACCGGGATCGCGATGAATACCGCGAGATAGAGTGTCAGCTTGAAGGGAATCAGGAACGGCGAAGCCACCTCGATGGCGATCATGTGGCTGTTACGTGGCAGGTGCGCCATCAGCGGCCCGGACAGGATCGTGAACAGCTTGTTGGCAAACGGCACCAGGACCGCGAATACCAGTGCCACGGCCAGCAGCATGCGCAGCAACCGGTCGCGCAGTTCCACCAGGTGGGAAATGAAGGGCTGCTCGTTATCGCCGGAATCGGGAGGTGTCTGATTACTGCCTGTGTTCATCGCCGGCGGGCTCCGTAACGAGGTTGGGGTCCTTGTTCGTGCCTGCGTCCTCCTCCGCTGGCTCCGTGGTCCCGGCCGACTGCAGGGGCTTGCCACTGACCTCGTCGATCAGTTCCTCGATTTCCGGTACCGATGCCTGTTGCGCCAACGCCTTTCTGAGTTCCTCGGCGGCGAGTTCACGGTCGATATCCGCCTTCACCGAGGCCACGAAACCGCGCATCCGGCCGATCCACAGACCGGTCGCACGCGCAACCCGCGGTAACCGCTCCGGACCGACCACGACCAGCGCCACCACCAGGATCATGATGATTTCGGTCAGGCCGATGTCAAACATACGCCACCCGGCATGCAGCCACGCGCAACGAAGGCCTATACCTTGTTCTTGTCCTTGTCATGCCGGGTTGCCTCGGCATCGATGATGCGACCCTGCGACTCATCCTGCTTGCCGGATTCGCCGGCCTCGTCTTCGCCATCGCGCATGGCCTGCTTGAAGCCCCTGATCGCGCCGCCCAGGTCGGAACCGATCGATTTCAGCCGCCGGGTACCGAACAGCAGCAGCACGATCGCCAGAATGATCAACAATTGCCAGATACTGATTCCCATCCATCTTCTCCATCCGTGCCACGACACGGAACCACAATCAGAAACGTTTACCCGCGCGACGCCTTTTCCTCGAGCCCGGACACCCCGAACCGCCGTTCCAGCTCCGCCAGCACCGCATCCGGACCGAGACCGCGCGCCGCCAGCATGACCAGCGTGTGAAACCACAGGTCAGCGGTTTCATGCACGAGTGCGGCATCGTCCGCGTCCTTTGCGGCTATCAGCGTTTCAGCGGCCTCCTCGCCCACCTTCTTGAGTATGGCATTCATGCCCCTGGCAAACAGCCCTGCCACGTATGAGGAATCCGCACTGGCGGATTTGCGCGTTTCAATGATTGCAGCGAGTTTTTCCAGGGTATCACTCATGTTTGCCGCCTGTTCCTGCTCAGCGCCTGCCATAGATGCTGGCGGGGTCCTTCAGCACCGGATCGACCGTCACCCAGCGATTTCCCTCGAGTTTCTGGTAGAAACAGCTGCGCCGACCAGTATGACAGGCAATCCCGCCGAGTTGTTCAACCTGCAGCACGATCACGTCGTTATCGCAATCGAGCCGGATCTCGCTCACCCGCTGGGTATGCCCGGACTCTTCACCCTTGTGCCAGAGGCGCTTGCGTGAACGCGACCAGTATACGGCAGTCCCGTTGGCGGCGGTGAGCTGCAGGGCCTCCCGGTTCATCCACGCCACCATCAGGATGCGCCCGTCGCCGGAGTCCTGCGCAATCGCGGGTACCAGCCCGTCCGTGTTCCACCTGACCTCGTCCAGCCAGCCCGTGCCACTCGCGCCCGCACTCACAGCCGCACCTCGATGCCCTGATCCGCCATGCACTGCTTGGCCTGGCGAATGGTGAATTCACCGAAGTGGAAGATACTGGCCGCCAGCACCGCGTCGGCGCCGCCGCGGATGATCCCCTCGGCCAGGTGCTCGAGCCGGCCCACCCCGCCGGATGCGATCACCGGCACGCGCACCGCGTCGCTGACGGCACGCGTCAGGGCGAGATCAAAGCCGTCGCGCGTACCGTCCCGGTCCATGCTGGTCAGCAGGATCTCGCCGGCCCCGAACTCGTCCATCCTGCGTGCCCATGCCACGGCGTCGATGCCGGTCGGCCTGCGTCCGCCGTGCGTGAAGATCTCCCAGCGCGGAGGCTCTCCGGGGGCGTTCGTCTGCTTGGCATCGATGGCGACCACGATGCACTGTGACCCGAAGCGCCCGGCTGCCTCCCGGACGAAATCCGGGTTGAACACGGCCGCGGTGTTGATCCCCACCTTGTCGGCACCGGCGTTCAGCATGCGGCGGATATCGGCGATCTCGCGGATGCCCCCGCCCACGGTGAGCGGGATGAACACCTCGCCGGCTACCTGCTCGACCACGTGGACCATGGTGGCACGCTGGTCCGAGCTTGCCGTGATGTCGAGGAAGGTCAGCTCGTCCGCCCCCTGCTCGTCATAGCGGCGGGCGATCTCCACCGGATCCCCGGCATCGCGGATCTCCACGAAGCGCACGCCCTTCACGACGCGACCGGCATCGACATCCAGGCAGGGTATGATTCGCTTGGCCAGGCCCATCGGTGGTCCGCTTACTGCCCGTCACCGCCGCACAGGCTGTCGGCCAGTTGCTGTGCGGCCGCCAGGTCCAGCGTGCCCTCGTAGAGGGCGCGCCCGGTGATCGCCCCCATAATGCCCTCGTCGGCCACGCCGCAGAGCGTGCGGATATCCTCGATCGTCGTGACTCCGCCCGCGGCGATGACGGGAATGTGAATGGCGCGCGCCAGCGCCACGGTGGACTCCACGTTGACGCCGGTCATCATGCCGTCGCGGCCGATATCGGTGAATACGATCGCCTCGACACCGTCCTGCTCGAAACGTTCGGCCATCTCGATGACGGAATGATTGGACAGCTTGGACCAGCCATCGATGGCCAGCTTGCCGTTTCTGGCATCCAGACCCACGATGATGTGACCGGGGAATTCCATGCACAGGTCGTTGATGAAGTGCGGTGTACTCACCGCCCGGGTGCCGATGATCACATACTGCACGCCGGCATCCAGGTAGGCCTGCACGGTTTCCTCGTCGCGGATTCCGCCGCCCACCTGGATCGGCAGGTCCGGGAACGCCTCCGCGACCGCGCGGATCGCCTGCGCATTCACCGGACGCCCCTCGAATGCGCCGTTGAGATCCACCATGTGCAGGCGACGGGCGCCTGCGTCCAGCCAGCGCCGCGCCACTTCGACCGGGTCATCACCGAATACGGTCTCGTCTTCCATGCGCCCCTGGCGCAGGCGGACGCAGCGACCGTCCTTCAGGTCAATGGCAGGTATCACAAGCATAGGTCACTGCTCTCCATTCCAGGCTACGAAATTCGCCAGCAGCTGCAACCCGGCATGCTGACTCTTTTCCGGGTGAAACTGTGCAGCAAACAGGTTTTCGCGGGCGATTACCGCGGTAAATTCCAGGCCGTATTCCGTCCTCCCGGTAACGCAGGCCGGATCGTCGGGCACCGCATAGTAACTGTGCACGAAATAGAACCGGCTCTGCTCCGGGATATCACGCCACAGGGGGTGAGCGCTTACCTGCCGTACCTGGTTCCACCCCATGTGCGGGATCTTGAGCCGCTCGCCGCTGGCCGGATCGTGCAGGTCCGCCGGGAAGCGCACGACCCGGCCCGGGACGATGCCCAGGCTGGCGGTCCCGCCGTTTTCCTCGCTCTCCCCGAACAGGGCCTGCATTCCCAGGCACACGCCGAGCAGCGGCTTGCCGGCCGCGGCCTGCAGCACCACTTCGTCCAGGCCGGTCCTGCGCAGCTCGGCGATGCAGTCGCGGATCGCGCCCACGCCCGGGAACACCACGTGGCCGGCCGCCAGAATCGCAGCCGGGTCGCTGCTCACGATAACACGCTGTTTGCCGGCCACGTGCTCCAGCGCCTTGGCGATGGAATGGAGATTACCCATTCCGTAGTCGATGATTGCAATGGCGGCCATGACTGTTACCAACCGGGTACCACATTCCGGAACTACCGGATGCCAGCGCGATCAGAGGCTCCCCTTGGTTGATGGCAGGCTGTCACCGAGCGCAGGGTCTGTTTCCAGCGCCATGCGCAGCGCACGGCCAAAGGCCTTGAATATGGTCTCCGCGATATGATGCGCATTGTCCCCGCGCAGGTTATCGACGTGCAGCGTCACCCGGGCGTGGTTGCAGAACCCCTGGAAGAATTCGTGCAACAGGTCCACGTCGAACTCGCCGATGCGCGCACGCGGGTAGCTGGCCAGGTAGACAAGGCCCGGCCTGCCGGAAAAATCGATCACCACGCGGGACAATGCCTCGTCCAGCGGAACATAGGCATGCCCGTAGCGGCGAATGCCGCGCTTGTCCCCGACCGCCTGCGCGACCGCCTGGCCGAGCGTGATGCCGATATCCTCCACCGTGTGGTGCGCATCGATGTGGAGGTCGCCGTCTGCGCGGATGTCCAGATCGATCAAGCCGTGGCGTGCGACCTGGTCGAGCATGTGGTCGAGGAAGTGCACCCCCGTTTCGAAGGTGCTCCTGCCACTCCCGTCCAGGTTGACCGAAACGCGGATCTGCGTTTCGAGTGTATCGCGTTGTACTGCAGCCTGCCGTTGAGACATAGAAGCGGTTTCCTTCGTACCCGTACCGGAGAATATGGATATAGTATCAGGCTGGCTGCACCATACCCCGCCATTGTTCATGAAAAAAGCCCGGACCATCAAGCCCCGGACCCGGACCGGGGTTCCGCCGGCTCGACCGTGAGCCGGAAGGTGACCGGGCCGTCGTTGACCAGCGCCACCTGCATATCGGCACCGAACCGGCCGCCCGCCACCGGTTGATGATGTTTTGCGGCCTCGCTGACCAGGTAGTCGAACAGGCGCCTGGCATCCGCCGGATCGGCCGCCGGGGTAAAACTCGGCCGCGTGCCGCTGCGGGTGTCCGCGGCCAGCGTGAACTGTGGCACCAGCAGCAGGCCGCCGCCGGTCTGCGCCACATTGAGGTTCATCCTGCCCTGTGCATCCGCGAACACCCGGTACCCGAGCAGGCGCTGCAGCAGGCGCCGTGCCTCCCGTTCGCTGTCTCCCTTCTGCACGCCGACCAGCACGAGCAAGCCGCGGTCGATCGACGCGGCGGTCACCCCATCGATCTCGACCCGGGCACCGGTCACGCGCTGCAGCAGCCCGATCACCGAAACCGCAGACCGAACTGGTTGGTCGCGGTCACCAGTGCGTCCACGATACCGGGCTCGGTCGCGGAGTGGCCGGCATCCGGGATCACCTCCAGCCGGGCCTGTGGCCAGGCACGGTGCAGCTCCCAGGCCTGCTCCAGCGGACAGACCACGTCATAGCGCCCGTGCACGATGACGCCGGGAATGTCCCGCAGCCGCCGGGCATCATCGATGATCTGGTCGGGGCGCAAAAAGCTGTCGTGCATGAAGTAGTGGCACTCGATGCGCGCCAGGCTCAGCGCGGTGGACGGGCTGGCGAAATGATGTACCACTGCATCTTTCGGCAGCAGTGTCGAACTCCTGCCTTCCCACAGCGACCATGCCTTGGCCGCGGCCATGCGCGCCACTTCATCACTGCCCGTCAACCGGCGATAGTATGCACTCACCATGTCGTCCCGCTCCTCCAGCGGAATCATGTCCAGGTACTCCGCCCAGTAGTCGGGCAGCAGTGCGGATGCGCCCTCCTGGTAAAACCAGTGAATGTCCCGCGGCCGGCACAGGAAGATCCCGCGCAGGATCAGCCCGAGCACCCGCTCCGGATGGCTCTGGGCGTACACCAGCCCGAGCGTGGAACCCCAGGACCCGCCGAACACGACCCAGCGGTCGATGGCAAGCTGCGCGCGGATCAGCTCCATGTCCGCCACGAGGTTCTGCGTGGTGTTGCCGGTCAGGTCCGCATGCGGCTGCGAGCGCCCGCAGCCGCGCTGGTCGAACAGGACGATCCGGTAGATGGCGGGATCGAAAAACTGCCGGTGGTAGATTTCGCATCCGGCGCCTGGCCCGCCATGTACGAACACCACGGGCAAACCCCGTGGGTTACCGCATTCCTCGATGTAGAGCTGGTGGCCATCTCCGACCGCAAGTGTCTGCGTGGCATAGGGCTCGATGGGTGCAAACAGGGACTGCATGAACTCACTCCATATACAGACGGCTCCCTGCCGGCTTGCTCCGCAAGCCGTCCGGGGGATTCCGGGGGGAGCGCCAAAAACAAGGGCGTGCCACTG